>JAWXBP010000382.1 GCA_034440135.1 Planctomycetia bacterium | reverse complement strand
TTTCATTTTGACTGGCTCCCGTGCAAAAAGCGGGGCATGTACGAAGCCGTCGAGGGCACCCTCAATGCGACCTCTCATTAGCTTAACGCCGAGCTATGTCAGCAGATAGAATGCTGGCATGGATTCGAACCCGCTAAAACGCCCGATTCGGTTCACGCTCAGGACGCTGCTGGGAGTGGTAGCGGTCATGGTGTGCCTGGGAGTGCTTGCCCGGCCGACCGATCCTACGCGCGTGGAAAATGAAATGTCGGAGCTTGAAGTCTGGTGGCGGTGTGGATGGCCGCGCGATACCGATCAGGACGGCGCCGAAAAGACGGCATGGTGGTATGCCACCGGCAGCCGTGAGACCGGATGGTGGTACGACAACGGGAACCGCGAGCGCGAGATTTCAAGCGTGTATGTGGTCTTCGTCAAGGGCCGCGTCAAGCTGACCTACCTCAACCAATGATATAATGACTTAACTGCTAATTTGCCAAGCACGGATTCGCGTCTCCGGCCGAGGCCCAAAAATCTCTGTAGGCGTTGCGCGACTACTATTACGCGCGGTTCCAGGGCGTGGAGAAAGACGATGCCTACTCCACTGGAATCTGCTTCGCGACGAGGAGTGGTGGAAGGTGACGCTCGGCGAGGGTTGGGAACAGGTGTTGTAAATCGACAAAACAGAGCCGTCGCTTACCCGGCTCGCAGCTTGACGCCGCCACGGCGCACCAATTAGCCTAAACGGTTCAGCTTTCCGCCGTTTGGGCCCCCTCTGGAAGGTGTTGCCGCGATGTGTGCCATGGAGTTTCAGCCTGGTCGAACCGTTGGGATCGACCTGGGCACCACTTTTTCCGCGCTGGCCTACGTCAACGACGAAGGGGAGCCGATCACCGTCCTGAATGCCGACGACGAGGACGAGACCCCCAGCCTGATTCTCCTGGCGGACAAGGGGCACGTGATCGTCGGCGCCAGCCGCGTCCGGGCCGCCATGGAGGACCCCGATAAGGTCGTCGAGCGGGTCAAACGCGAGATGGGCGAGGCGGCCTACAAGCGGACGTTCGACGGGAAAGAGATCACGCCGGAGTTTGTTTCCGCGCTGATTCTGAAAAAGCTCCGCCAGGACGCCGAGAAGCGGATCGGCAAGGTTGGCAATGCGGTCATCACGGTGCCCTATTACTTCAACGACGCCCGGCGAAAGGCCACGCAGGACGCCGCGAAGATCGCGGGCATCAACGCCATCGACATCATCAACGAGCCGACCGCAGCGACGCTGACTTACGCCTGGCACCGCGGCGAGTTGGGCGTCGGCAAAGAGACCGAGCGACCCCGCCTGGTGCTGGTTTACGACCTTGGCGGCGGTACGTTCGACGTGACGCTGGTCAAGTACACGCCGACGCACTTCCAAGTGCTGGCCACCGATGGCGACGTGCATCTGGGCGGCGTCGATTGGAACGACCGGCTGCTGGACCTCGTGGCGGATGAATTCCAGGCCAAACACGGCGTCGACCTGCGACAAGTTCCGGCGGCGGTCCATGTACTGCGGAACGATTGCGACCAGGCCAAGATCGCGCTTTCCGAGGGGCAAAAAACGTCGATCACGTTCCGCCACGGCGGCAAGGCGGTGTCGGTCAGCATCACGCGGGATCAATTCGAGCAACTCACGGGCGATTTGCTGCAACGTACGATCGACACCACGGAGTTGGTGCTCAACACCGGCAAAGTCGGCGCGAAGGAACTGGACGCGATCGTGCTCGTTGGCGGTTCCACGCTGATGCCACGCGTGCCGCTGCTGTTGGAGCAGGTGACCGGCGTGAAACCGTACCAGGGGATTTCGCCGCATACCTCCGTGGCGCAAGGCGCGGCCATCCATGCCGCCATCCTGGAAGCCAAATACCGCGGCGAACGGAGCGAAATGGCGGAAATCATCCGTCGCCGACTCAAGGGCGTGCGCCAGGACGACGTGAACTCGCACGGCCTGGGCGTCGTGGCCGTGAATCCGCGGAGCGGCAAGCCGGTGAATCACATCATGATCCACCGCAATACGCCGCTGCCGGCAGAAAAAAGCCAGGTGTTTCACACCATTCAAGACAGCCAACAGCGGGTCTCGGTGAAAGTTGTCGAAGGGGACGCGCCCGATCCGGCCGCCTGCTCGTTGATCGGCAAATGCCGCGTCACCGACCTGCCGGCAGGCTTGCCGAAGGGCTCGCCGATCGAAGTGACCTACGCTTTCGACGAGAACGGCCGCGTCACCGTGCGGGCCAAAGACATGACCGGCGGCCGTGAAGCCAAAATCGAAATCGAACGCGGCGGCGGCCTCAACGATGCTCAAATCGACGCCTACGGAAAACTGGCGCACGACTATAAGGTGGAGTAGCCGCGAGTCCGGACACTGAAAACAGAACACTGGAAACTGAACACTCTTTCCCATGTCCTCCACCGTCGACGTTTATCGCGATTGGCTTGGCGTCAAAGAGACGAACCGGCCGCTCACCCATTACCAGCTATTGCGGCTGAAACAGTTCGAGGACGACGCCGCCAAGGTGCGCGAGCACTACCGCAAGATGAACGCCCACGTGCGCAAATATGCCGCGGGCGAGTTCGCCAAAGAATCGCAGGCGCTGTTGAACGAGTTGGCCCGGGCGATGCTATGCCTCACCGACTCCACGCGCAAAACGGAATACGACGCCTCGCTGGGTCGCAAGGATCAGCAGGCCGGCGGCAAACGCTCGCTCGAACAAATCCTGATCGGCCGCAAGCTGATCGAGCAGCCCCAGTTGGAAAAAGCGCGGCAGTACGCGCAAGTCGTCGGCGTCGAGATTCGCGACGCACTCGTGCAACAGAAGCTCGCCACCTGGGACGTGGTGATGCCGGCCTACGCCGAGTCGCTGGGCGTCCCGTATATCGACCTGAACGACTTGGGCATCGACGAGAATTTGGTTCCCAAGGTGCCCGCGGTCACGGCGCGGCAGTATTCCTGCGTGCCGGTGATGGTCGCCGATGGTCGGGCGATTCTGGGCTCGCCGAACTTCATCCCGCCCGAGGTGGAGGACGACCTGCGGATTCGGATCGGCTTGCCGGTCCGCTGGGTACTCTGCACGCCGCCACAGATCAACGCCGCGATGGACAAATACTTCCCGAAAGCCGCCGCGACGGCGGAAATGTCCGCGCGGGGCGGCGTGGCGGGAAAATCGGCCCAGGCCCCGTCGGCTGACGGTACGCCAGCCGCCAGTGCGCCGGTTTATTCGTCGGAGCAGCGGGCGAATCGCCGGAAGGATCAGATTCAAAGGACAATGCTAGCCTTCGGCATGACAGTCATCGCCGTGATGGTCCTGACCCAGTACGTCGTCACCATCGAAAGCTCCATCATCTCGTACTTGTTGGCCTTCTTCCTGGCCTCCATGACTGCCGGCGCAACCTGGTTCGTGACGGGAAAATAGGGCGGGCTGCGGGGAAATATTTGAAACCGCGCGCATCATCGGTTAGTCTCGTGGAGTCCGCCAGCTGCCTGGTTGCGGCTGGCTTTTCTTTCGAGGATTGGCCATGCGAAATTGCTTGATAGTTGTTGCCGCGTTGATTGGCTGCCTTGTCTTCGCTTTTGAATCCAGCCACGCCGGCATGGTCTTCTCCGGCGGCTGGGTCGAGTCGCGAGCTTACTCGGGATGGACGCCCGATGCGCCCATTGAACAGGCACGGGAATCCATTGCTTCGCTGCCTTTCGACTCGGAAGCGTCCGCCCACGCGGGAAGTACGCGCAGCGAGGTCGAACATGAAGTCCACGCCACAGTTGGCGGATCCGAATTCCGTTGGGGATTGAGCCAGGCTCACGACGGCGGGCCGTTGAGCTTTGCCGTCTCCGAAGGGGAACTGGCTTTTCAAGTCACGGACGCCAGCCCGTTCGCGCTCCAGGGGGACTACGCCTTTTCAGGCCCGGGCATCAAGCGAGCCTATTTTCGACTGTACGATTCCCCCGCGGATACAACGCCGGTATTTCAGTGGGATGAAGTGTCGCAGCTGGTGGCGTCAACTTTCGCGCCCCAGGGCGCCGGGGATCTGCAACCCGGCATTGGGTATCGCCTGGTCTACCGCCTGCTGTTGGATAACCACACCCCGGCAGAACCCGGCGTGACGACCGGCAGCTTCCAGTTCACCATTGGCGAACCGGAACGCGACGGACTGGTCGGCGATACCGACGGCAACGGCCGGATCGACGTGACCGACTTGAACCACGTCCGCAATAACTTCGGCCAGCAGGCGGAACAGGTGTTAGGGGACACGTTTCCGTTCGACGGCCGCGTCGACATCAAGGACTTGAACGCGGTCCGCAATACTTTTGGGACCTCGCGGCCCCAAGTTGTGCCGGAGCCGAGCGGGCTATGCCTCGCACTGAGTGGCGTCGCGGTGTTGGTTAGGCGCATCCGCCGCCAGACTTTATTCAACAAGCGACCTGCGGCGCGGTATGATGCGTAGTAGCGGGTAGTGTCCCGCCGCGGGCAACGTCGGAGGTCGGCTGCAATGGCCGGTGGCGGATGAAGATTTCAGTTTTGGTCAGCATCGTGCTGGGCTTCGGCGCAGTCGTGGCGGCGCTGGGCCTCATGGCCACCTACGGCGTCATTCCTAAAGAACTTACGCCCACCGAAAAGGCGTTGAAGCAGCTCGAGGAAATGGAACTCACGCCCGTTTCCGAAGCAAAGGTCTCGCTAGAAACCGAGACCGACCTGATCGACTTCGGCACGCTTGAGGAGGGCGTCCAGGTCACCCGCGATTTTCCCCTGAAGAACTTCGGGACCGATCCGCTCCGACTGACGCTCAAGCCCTCCTGTGGCTGCATCCGCGTCAAAGACCGGGAAATTGAGATTCCGCCGGGCGAGACGCTGATCGTCCCGATCACCATTGTCACCAACGATCTCTACGGGATTGTGAATGACAAGAAGGTGTTGATCCACAGCCGGGACGCTAGTCAAAAACAATTGATGGCGATCAACATCAACGCCGTGGTGACGCGGCCGTTGGAGATCAGTCCGCCGAAAGTAACGTTCAATCGCTTGTTGGCCGATGACACCGTGACGCGCGAGACCAAAGTCTATGCCCAGCACGATCGTGATTTCGAGATCACCGGCTTTCGACTCAGCAGGCCCGACACAGCCGACCACTTCGACGTCGCCTATCGCCGCTTGGAACCGTCGGAATTGCCAGAAGACGGCAAGCACGGCTGGCTGGTGACCGTGACCGTGAAGCCGGGTTTGCCGACCGGCAGCTTCAGGCAGGGCGTCGAACTGACCACGACGTTGGAAAAAGCCCTCGACACGCAACTGGAAGTCGAGGGAAACGTCGTGAATGACATCGCCATCGTAGCGATTGGCGGAAACTTCGTGCCTAAATTCAACTTGCTCACGTTGGGCGCATTGCACCAGGCGCAGGGGGGGCAGGCCAAGCTCAAGATGCTGATCGCCGGCGAGTATGCCGACAAGATCGAACTGGGCGAACCCGTCTGTGAGCCGGAGTTCGTCAAAGTCACGTTGGGCGAGCGGAAGTTGCTCAACAACGGCGCGGCCAGCGAAATCCCCATCGAGATCGAGATTCCCCCTCAAAGTCCGCTGATCAGTAAGATGGGCAAGGCCAGGGACGAGATGGGGCGGATCACGATTCCGACGAATCATCCCAGTATGAAGGAAGTCCACATCCTGCTAAATTTCGCCGTCGAGAATTGACCCCCGTCGCAGGGCAGGGAGGCTCATCCGTCGTGCGGAAAACCGCGATTGGCGGACGGACCGGGGAATTCGATTTCGCGTAGCCCAGGGATGGTGAAGCATGCCGATTGCTAAGTCACGTTCCGCGCGCCGCGGTGGCGCCTTGATGATCGCTCTAGTCCTAGTTGGTTTAGGCGTGCTGGGAATTCCCGCCTGCAACAATGGCGGCGCGCCGGCGCCGGGCACACCAGCGGGAACTTCCGCCGCATCGGACGGTGGCGCGGCCAACGCTCCCGTGGGCGAGGAAAAATTCGACCCGATCAAGGAGAACGGGCCGATCTTCGAGGACTGGATCAAGCCGGAGCTGACGCTGGTCTTCACCGGCGATCAACACGGCTATTTCGAGCCCTGCGGCTGCGCCGGACCGGGCCGACAAAAGGGTGGCATGAGTCGCCGACATACCTTCTTGAGGCAGTTGGTCGCCGACGGCTGGAATCCCGTGCCGATCGACCTCGGGGGACTCAGCCGCAGCACCGGCGAGCAAGCGGAAATCAAGCTCCGCACGTCGTTCGACGCCCTGAAGAAAATGGACTACCGCGCCATCGGCCTCGCGGGCGACGACTTGCGCTTTCCGCCGGAGGATTTAATCTCCGCAACCGTGAACGACGAAGGCGCACTCGCGCCGTTCGTCTCCGCGAACGTCGTGGTACTTGGTATGGAGAGCCGGTTTTTGGTCCTCGAAACCGCCGGGGCGAAGCTCGGCATCACGTCGGTCGTGGCCGGCAAGCAGCGCGATGAGCTCGTGGAGTCGATCGACCCAGGAACAACGATCGAAGAGCCCGCGGAGGCGCTCAAACAAGTTGTGCCGCAGTTAAAAGAGGCCGGCTGCGATTTCATGATTCTGCTGTGCTTCGCGTCGCCAGAGGAATCGCAGGCGTTAGCGCAGCAGTTCCCAGAGTTCAATTTCGTCGTCACGTCCGGCGGACCGGACGAACCGCCACTGGAGTTGGCCACGGTGACCGGCGGCACTGCGAAGTTGGTGCAACTGGGCCACAAGGGTATGTACGCCGTGGCGATCGGCCTGTATGGAAAGGGAAAATCGCGTTACCAGCGAGTGCCGCTCGATTCCCGGTTCGCCGATTCCCCCGAAATGCATGAGTTCATGGTCAGCTATCAGGACCAGCTTAAGACGCTCGGCTGGGAAGGTCTCGACGTGAGCGGCGTGCTGCACGAGCGCGCGAAGGGCGCGGACGACGCGAACGCCCAGTTCGTCGGCGCCGAAGCCTGCGGCAAATGCCACTCCCAGGCCTATTCCGTCTGGAAGGGAAGCAAGCACTCCCACGCGACGGAAACGCTCACCAAGCTCGATCCGCCGCGGCAGTTCGATCCCGAGTGTATCGCCTGTCACGCCACGGGTTGGGATAGCGAGCACTATGTGCCGTACCTGGGCGGCTTTGACAGCATCGCCGCGACGTCGCACCTGGCCGGCAACAGCTGCGAAAACTGTCACGGCCCCGGCAGCGGCCACGTCGCGGCGGAAGCGGCCCGTGAACCGAAAGTCCGCGAAGAAATGCGCAGCCTGATGCGTCTCAACCTCGCGATCGCCGAGCAAAAAACCTGCCGCGGCTGCCACGACCTGGACAACAGCCCCACGTTTGATTTCAAAACTTACTGGGACAAGATCAAGCACGCGGGGAAGAACTAGCGCGGCGCCAAGTCAGAACACCAGCCCGTAGCGCCAGCGAGGGAGCGTGGACGCCGCGTACCAGTGCGGAAGAAACTCTCAACGGCTCGCGCACTGAACCAGCTCGTCGCCTCCGCTGCTTCGCGTTTTCGCTATTTCGCGCTTTCGCGATGAAAATGGGGGCGATTTTTGTTATCGCGAAAGCGCGAAATAGCGAAAACGCGAAAGGGAAGCGGCAAGATCTACTACGGTTGCGCCGTGCCCTGAACTTTGGCTCGGGATTCTTCGTAGGTGCGTTTCCAGGAGTTGGAGCGATAACGAAGATCATCGCTCCGGGCTTCGCCGCCATCGTCTTTGCCGTCTGGCCCGACGGAATAAATGACGAGGTCGCCGTCGATCTTGGTCATGCGAATCGGCGCATTCGCGAAGGGATCTTGAGGAACCGCCGCGAGGCAGGCTGGAACCAAGTCGTCGAGGCGCTCTGGAAAGGCGCTATGCTTGAGCTTGTAGCGATAGCATGCCACGAAGGTGTTAAACGCTCGATCAGTGGCTGTGCCACGAACTGCCGCGGCTGCGAGATGCCATGCTCCGCCCACCGTACCGTTGGTGACAAAGTAGCGCTGCGGCATGGCACTTGAGCGCGCGAGAGTTTGCTGAATGTCGTCGTTCACCTGATTGGTGTCACGCCAAACCGCGACAAGGTCGTTCGATCGCGTCGCGTCGCAGTATCGGCGCATGGCGCGCCAATACTCCCATGCGTCGACGTGCGAAACGCAATACCAGATTCTGGGTCGTTTCGACATCAGTGCGGTCAACTCGCTATCCAAAGCATAGGCGCCGTCGAAACACTGCGCACAATAGAGCCGCTCCCAACGTACGGCCTGCCGAAGTTGTTCGCAGTAATCTACGTCTCGCGTGACATCTTGTAGTGCCGCGAGCTGTTCGTCGCTAAAGCCTGCGAAATCGAGCATCTGGGCGCTTTGGTAGTAGTACATGCCATAAAGCGCGACGCGCACTTCTAGTGAGAGCGCCTGTGGCTCCGCGGCCAGGCAGTTTGGCAATACTCCTAGGGCGGTTAGTGTTAGATGCAAGTCGCTCGGATGATAGCGATGTGCCGCCACAATGGCGCGGAGACTTAGCAGTCGCGCCGCCGCACGCGGCTTGTAGCCGACGCGCATCACGTCTTGCGTTGTCAAATCACTTCCGGTTAATGCAAACCGGCACTCGCCCCCCAGCGCCGCCGCTTTGTCGAGCGTCATGAAGTTGTAGTTTTCGCCATCGATGAATTTCGCGGCGGCTTCCAGGCCGAGCCAGTCGACGCCCGGCGGCGGGATCGACGATTCGTCCGCTTCGCCGTCGCCGACGTAGGGAAGCGAACCTGCCCGGCGTTCCCAGACCTGGCTGGTGATGATGGCGAAGACCTCGTCGTACAGCTGCGTGCAATCTTTCTCCGGCGCCAGGGGCGGGATGCTGTCGATCACATCCTCGAACGAGGCCGGCTCTCCGGCGGCGCGGATGCGGTCCAGTTCCGCCGCGATCGCCTGATTCGTCCGCCAACGAATCACCGCCCAACTGATCGGGACGATGCTGAACAGCAGCAAGAAAATTGCGCTGAGCCACAGCAGCACGCGCCAACGCGAACGCCGGCCAAGCGACGACTCGTGATCTGACGGCGGAAGCGAAGCAGCGTCGGACATGCCACTACACTAACCCGAATCGCGAGCGAGGGGGAGAGGACGCGGGTCTCAAAACCCGGAGCATCGGAAACGCCCTTGCCAGAGTCCTCCTCCGCCCTTTCGCGATGAAATCGGGATTGCTTCGAATGGTACTTGAACTTGCCTTAAGTATTTATGCGGCAGATGTTTTGTAGTCTTTCTGAAGTGGACCACAAGCGCTGGACCACAACAGGGCTGGTATTTGCTATGGGTAAGAATGTTCTGCCTCGGGGTTCCGCCGAGGGGGGGGCCTCAGAAACTGCCTACAGCCCGCAATGCTCCTGCTTTCGTGCACCTCACTGGTGTGACATTGCAGCTTTCAAGCTGTGAGGCCGGTTTCCTGTCCAAGTTCAAGGCGATTCGTCCGACCGTCTTGGCCATATTGATGGCCGTGGGTGCGGTCGTTGCTCCACTGCAAACAGTTGTCCATCCGTGATCGGGCGTGGTCTAATGGGCTGGTACTGCGAAAGGGCTTCAATCCAATGTATGGCGTTCCCGCCGACCTACCGGTCCAGCGATTCGTTGGCGACTTCTTGACTCAAGTACGAATTGGAAAGCACGACATTCAATTCGCGTTTGGTCAGAGCGGCACAGTCTCAGTGTGGGGACATTGGGAGTTGGTGGACAGCGGTGGAAACTTGGTCGATTGCGCGCGCGAACCTAACGAGCGCGACGCCTACCGCGTCCATGCCATTCTCAATCAAGCCGTCTCCGATTGGAGCATTGATCCACCGCACTCATTTTCGATTACTTTTGAAAGCGGCCATCGTCTCAAAATTTTTGACGATTCGCCTCAATACGAATCATTTTCAATTGAGCCAGGCAACTTTGTCGTTTGAACCACGGGAATGAAATTCATTACGCTCGCTTGCGCCCGGCGCGTCAGCCGGAAGCCTGGATCATCGCCAGGATTGCTGCCGTGATCGGCGCGGGGAGCGTGGGCCAGGCGATGACAACGCTAGCCAAGTCGCGCAGGGAAGTGGGGCATGTGGTGAAAGCGCTGTTCGTAAGCCCTTCGATCTCAATACTTACGATGGGGTTTTCGCGACTTTGCAAGCCTGAGTTTGAGGATTCGATCCCATTCGTCTCCAGATTCCTGTTCTTGCCAACGCGGCCTCGATTCGCGTCAATGGAAACGTTGGCGACCGACGATCCATGATGGAGATTCGCGGACGCCGGTGCAGGCCAAGTCGACCGCGATTAGCCTGGGCGATTATTGGCTGGCGTCGTTCGCGAGAGCGACGTGACGCGGCGCGTCCGCCGCTCACGATTGGCCGATTTGCGGTGATGGCCGAATCGCATTACCGCTGAACGCCGGGGTCACGATCCGCAATGTCGTTCCGCGATGTTGCTTCCGCGCGGTGAAACTCCGCCCAGACTGGCAAGTGATCAGATACTTGCAGGGCCTGCTCGCGAGTCAGCCCGAACGTGCTTTCCAGATCGAATACGCCCCATCGCCCTGTGTATTCGCTCGTGGCAGGGCGATCGAAGAGGATATTGTCGTAGGCCTTATTGCGGCGTGTGTTTGTCATCGCGCCGCTGACGGCCCAGGTGATGCCGGGGATCTGGCCGAGTCGTCCGAGTTGCGATTCGCTGGCGTTCAAGTCGCCGAGCAAAATCACGTCGTCCTCACGAGGGTCGGCCGTTCGCATGAATTGAAATACGTCGGCGAGCGCGTCAACCTCTTGCTTGACTTCGTCGGGATCGGTGTGGGTATTGACAAGCCAGAATGAGAATTCGCGCGCCTGGGGCTGGGTGCGCGCTCGGAAGTGCGCCTCAAACGGTTCGCGATGCAACAAATCGGCTGGGTCCGCGATCGTGCCGGCGGCGGCGGTGTCGCAGGCGACGGTCGCGGTGTCGTAAACAAACGCATATTGTTCGGTGCTGACGGTGCGTCCCAGACGCGGCCCAATCAGAAAATCGTAGCGGCTGCCATCCGCGTTGATCGCCTCGATGAATCTCGGCAAGATGTCGTCCTCCGAGGCGCGTACCTCCTGAATCGCCACGACATCAAAATGGCGCACCGCCTGTGCCAAGACGTCGAGCACGCCTGGCTTCGACAGCTTGCTCTTGCCAAACACTTGGATATTGAACGTGGCGATCAACAGCGTCTCGCCGGGTCGCCGAGCGGATGCCGGTTGCGCGGGCACAGCGTCGGCGCGAGATTGCGTTTCGATCGGGGCGGGAGTTGCTTCGTTCCCAGCGGTCAGTTCGCGCCAAGCTTCGACGAGCTTTCCCGAGCCGAGTTCTCCTTCTGATGTCGCCGAGGTTTGCCGCTGACTCAGCTTCTCGACCAGCGGCCCAATGACCGGCCAATCGGGATTGAAGTACGCGCCGACGCCGCCGCTGGAAAAGATCGCGCCGAGCAGCGAGACGATCGTGAATAAGCGCGACTTGCCGCGCGGTTGGGGCTTCTTGCTTGCCATTTCAGGCCTCCTTGCCTTCGCGGCCAACCGTCCTGGTTGACCTCACTTCGCGATGATTGCTTGGTTTTGATGTTGTCGGCGCCGCGTCGCCATGCGCATGGAATGCGATTGGGGCGCCGCTTGGTTACTTCTGGATTTGCTCTAATGCCGTCTTAGCCATTCGCGCCAATCGCGGTGATTGAGGTTGCGCGGCGCCATTCAAAGCTGTGAGTGTCGCTGCGGTCTTCGCGCCAATTTCTCCGAGGGCCCAGGCGGCGCGTTCTTGCACGGCAGTTTCCCGCGAATCTTGAAGCAGCGCTGCGAGTACGTGCTCGCTGCCAATGGCAGCGGGACCAAGACGTCCCAACAAGGTCACCGCCCAGTAGGCCACCGGCGCTTTGCTAACTGACGCGAGTTTCGTGAGTGGTTCCAGTAATTCCGCAGGAGGGGGCCCAAGTTCCTCCAGGGCAGCAACCGCCCATTCAGAGACTGCTTCGTCGTCCTCGCAGGCGTGGACAAGTTCCAGAATTGCCGGAGCAGCGTCCTGTCCCGCGTGACAGAGACTTTCCGCGGCGGCTGCCCGCTCCGCGACGTCAGGGCCTTGCAGGGCGGTTCGCCATTGCTGAATCTCTTCCATCGTGTGTCATCGCCTCCACAAAACATGTCCGTTGCAACGGGCGATCGGATCGCCAAGTCAGTCGTCGCCAAGGGGTGTAGTCATTCAGGCCGATTTCGGCGCGCTATCGAAGATTGCGACTACGCCGCATCTTCCAGCACATCTTCGCCGTACAGCGAGATCGGCTTGTCCGCGACTTCGTTCAATTTCGGCGTGATCGATCGCTGGCCGCTCGCCGGCTTCAGTCGTCGAACAAGCCAGACGGCGGGCGCTGCTAACAGCATCAAGACCACAAACACCTGGCAGGCCCTCCAAAAAAAGTGATCGATCAGGTCCGGGGTTTGCTGAATTGCTTCTTCAGTGCGTCGACGAGTGATTTCGTCGGCCGCGTCGAGCATCGTTGTCGTTTCGTTGTGCAAATCTCGGCCGACCGCCACGCGCTGCTCGTCGAGGGCCTGGAGCACCACAGAAGTGTCTTGCTCGAATTTAACCAGCGTCGCTTCGCGCATGCGATCTAATTCGCTGAGCGTCTGCTGGCGTTCGTTCGCCAGGATCTCATGGAATGCGCGGCGTTCTCGTTCGAGGAGCGCAGGGATCGCCTCGCTCACTTGGGCCAGCCGCGATACGGCTGCGACGGTCAACGAAAGGTCTTGCAGGGGACGCTGCACGATTTCCAACTGCGACGAATTAATCAGGAACAATTCCGCTTCCCAACGCGCCTGCTTGGGCAGGTGCTTGGCATAAACAGTGCCAAGCTGCTTTAGTTCCGTGACGCTTTCGTCCAAATTGCCGACCACGTGCATCAACTCTTTCGCCGGCTCTTGAACTTCCTCAATGTATCGCGATGCGATCGGCTCACGATCGAAGTACAGGCTACGTACCGGATAGTCTGTGGCGAACTTGGTGACAAATTCCTTGCCGAACCGCAGTTCGCCGCCCACCGCGCGATCGATGCTTAGCAAGCGTCTCTCCAGGGACTGGCATTCTTCGAGGACCAGCGACTGCCCGGGGCCGAACAACTGTCGCCCCGTCGCCGACTCAAAGTACAGGGTCATCTGTCGGTTCAAAATCCAGACATCCAGATAGGCCGCCAACGGATCCGGGCGCGAGGCCGCCTGAAAGCATGCGGAAGTCCCGTTGATTTTCCATAGCAAGGCGTTTCGGCGGATCGCCGGATCAGACGTGTTGGCAAGCAGTTGGTCGGCGCTGACTTCGATGCGATCCACGAAGTGAACCGTAAACTCATTGACCATCACGCGCAACTGGCGCGATGAGAGCCGAGCATCGACGGACTGCCGCTCCAGCAAGCCTTGTGGAGTAGGCGTAGTGCGACAGCCCACGGCCATGCAGCAGGCGGTCAGCAGGCTCCATGCGCCAAAAATGCACCGCCAGGCTTCCATGCGGTATCCGCCTAGCGACGATCGTCGAATAACTTCTTGAGACGCGCCCCGGGGCGGGGTTTTTGTCCGGCAGGCGTTTCCGGTTCATTGGCATCTGGAGCAAAACCGAATGACGGCTTTTTTCCCTCGTCGGCGCCGTCGAGCGCCTTGGCCATGCGATCCGCGAGAGGATTTGTGGATTCCCCCTGAGAGAGCAGATGCGGTCGCCCGTCCTGATCTCGTTCCCGTTGCTCTTGGATCTCGTGGATTCGCTCCGATGCCTTTTCCTTGACTTCCGCGGCCTTTTTCCGATCGACCGACAAGTGCGGACGACCGTTTTGCCAATCAATGGAAACCACACCTAGCATGTAGAGAATCGGCAAGGCGAGGACCACGAGCAAGGCAATGATCCGATGGCCCAGCACGCTGCGCACCGGCGACGGCATGCCTGAGGTGGCGACGTTGACGACGTTTTGCGAGAGCGTCTTCTTTTTGGGACGAGCCATCGTGCCACTTTCTGTGCGAGCGCAGTCAGAAGAAGCGAATACCCCGCAAGTCGGAGTGATTCGCGCGGGGGACTTTTAGCAATCCGCTGGGCCGAGGTCCAGATCAAACCGATTCATTTCGGCAGCAAGGGGGACCACGCCAGCGCTTGCGGAGTCGTCGGGCGTGAGGATTTCGGGAATCGGGAAATTGGCGGGGATTGCGTTGGGCTACGGCGCGTGAGGTGTTTGGGGAGCGGTGCTTCTTGCTTCGCCCCAGGTTTCTTTGCCCTGTCGCAGCCTTTCGGCATTTTCGCCGTTTGGGCGAACCGCCTTGCGCCGGTCGGCGTAGTCTGAGACAGCCTGAAAATGCTTGCGATGGCATCCTGGGCGTGGTATTGAATCGTAAATACCGCGACGATCTCAAAGGAGCTTCCCATGTCGCTGCGATTTGCCGTAGTCGTTGTTGTCGCCCTTGCGCATCCGGTGTCGGCCCAGGAAGCTGCCGAATCCCTGCCGCCCTTTGACGACAATGCCCCAAAGGAATCCCCGCAGGTCGAAGCGCCTGGGCAGGTTTATGAGATGTTCCTACAGCCTGACGCGACCTTGTTGCGCGACGACGATGGCGACTCAGCGCCCGTCCCCGATCCGCAGCAGGAGGTGCTCGAAAAGATCAAGCAGTCGCATCAGGCGGCCCATGCGGCTCGGTTGGAGATTCTGAAACTGCGGTTGAAATCGCACCAAGCCAGGTTTGACGAATTGACGGGCGCCTTGCGCGAACAACGCGAGTTGCAGGTAAAGCGGTTGGGCGACCATCCGGCCGGAAAGGCGATTTTGGCGCAGTTCGACAAAATGCAGAGTGGCGCAGTCGCCCGACTTGAATCCGCGAAGTCCGAGATTGAAGCGGCGATCGAACAGGCCAAAGAAGTTGTTAACCTGCGCCGCCAACGTGAAGCAAGCGCACTCGGCGAACTCTATCGGCAGCATACGTTTGGCGACATCGACATGCTCGCCCTCGTGGTGGAATTCGAACGCGCCGAGTTGTCGCGGCTGACTGCTCAGCACGCGCTCGCGGAGATGAAGAGCGCGGAGCGAGTGGCGGTCTTGCAACGGACGGCCCGGCAGCTTCGGGAACATGGCCAGTCAGATGCCGCTGAACAGATCGAAGCGACGACGGCAATGCTCGGCTATCTGGCAACGCCGGAGCCCGCGTACGCCCCGTTGCGCCTTAGCCCCGCGAAGACGACACCATTTCAGATTGACGAAGGCTTGCTTGACTTGCCGAAAGAGGCAGAGCCTTCGCCGGCAAAGAGAACGCAGGAATGACACGCCGGCAGAACATCGTTGTGGGGTTGCTGGCGCTCTTCTTCGGCGTTCCGCTCGTCGCAATCGTGCTTCTGGTGCTCTTCTACTTCTTCTATGACTTTGGCGTTGGGGGTCGCATTCGGAACACGGGCGACACCGTGCTTGAGTCCGTCGTCGTGGAAGTTGACGGCGTTAGAACAAATGTGGGGGACATTCAACCTGGAGCGACGGCTGAGCCGAAAGTTTACCCCAAGCAAATGGCCACCGCATTCATTGAGCTAACGGCGGACGGGCATCATCGGAGATTGGAGACAAGTGAAGTGCGGCCAAATGAAATCGGTTATCTTGGCGTGGATATCGCCCATGGGAACTTGGGCAACCTCGACGTGGATATGACCTTCCCGCTGCCCTTTAGGTAAAGCCTTCGGCGCAAGCTCAGCCAGTCCTGAAGTTGGATTTACACCCAAAGCGAAAACACGCACGTTCTTGGACTCGCCCTTAAGTTCCGCCTCCTCACCAGAATCTGTGGGTGAATTCCGGCTCGGGTAGGCGTCCGAGGTTGTGATAGAGGGCGGTTTCAATGGCTTCGTAGGTGCGGAAGCCGT
>JAWXBP010000381.1 GCA_034440135.1 Planctomycetia bacterium | reverse complement strand
GTGACGAGCTTCGCGTATTTGGCGAGAGTACCCCGGGTTTCCTTGGATTTTTTGGGCTTCCAGGATTTCAAACGGGTCTGCAGCTCGCGGTTCGACAGGCCGAGAGTGAGTTCGTTTTTCACCGCATCGATCGTGATCAGGTCGCCATTCTTGATCACGCCGATGGGACCGCCGCGCGCCGCTTCGGGTGTGATGTGGCCAACGACAAACCCATGGCTCCCGCCCGAGAAGCGTCCGTCCGTGATTAAGGCAACATCCTTGCCAAGGCCGCGGCCCATGATGGCGCTGGTCGGCGAGAGCATTTCGCGCATGCCGGGGCCGCCGACTGGTCCTTCGTTGCGGATGACGATGACGTGACCTGCTTTGACGCGGCCTTTCAAGATTGCGTCGAGGGCCGTCTCTTCGCTTTCAAACACGATGGCCGTGCCGCTGAACGTCAGGCCTTCCTTGCCGGAAATCTTCGCCACGGATCCTCCGGGTGCCAGATTGCCGTAGAGGATGCGGAGATGGCTGTCCGCCTTGAGCGGTTTGGACAGAGGATAAATGACGTCCTGATCCTTCGGATACGGCTGAACGTTCTTGAGATTCTCGGCCATCGTTTTGCCGGTAACCGTCATGCAGTCGCCATGGAGCAGGCCGGCGTCGAGCAGCATCTTCATCAATGGCGGCAGGCCACCGATGCGGGTGAGGTGCACCATGCCGTACTTGCCGGACGGTTTCAGGTCGGCGAGGACGGGAACGCGTTTGCCGATCTTGGTGAAATCGTCGATCGAGAGTTTCACGCCGCAGCTGTGCGCCATCGCGAGCAGATGGAGAACGGCGTTGGTGGAACCGCCGAGCGCGATCGTGACGGTGATGGCGTTTTCAAACGCCTTGCGCGACATGATCTGGCGCGGAGTGATTCCGGCTTTGAGCAGCGCGAGCGTGGCTTCGCCGGCGCGGCGGCAATCTTCCTTTTTCTCCGCGCTAATGGCGATCTGGGCGGAGCTGTTAGGCAGGCTCATGCCGAGTGCCTCGATGGCGGAGGCCATCGTATTGGCGGTGTACATACCGCCGCAGGAGCCGGCGCCCGGGACGGAACAGGCCTCGATCTTTTTTAGACCGGCGTCGTCAATCTTGCCCGCGGCGTGCTGGCCGATCGCTTCGTAAACGGAGATGATGTCGCACTCCTTTTTCGAATCCGGGTGAATCCCGGGCATGATCGTGCCGCCGTAGACAAAGACGCCCGGGCGGTTGAGGCGCGCCAGCGCCATGATGCAACCGGGCATGTTCTTGTCGCAGCCACCAATGGTGACTACGCCGTCAAATCCTTCACCCGCGGCGACCGTCTCGATCGAGTCGGCGATGACTTCACGCGAGACCAGCGAGTAACGCATTCCGGGCGTGCCCATGCTGATGCCGTCGGACACGGTGATCGTGCCAAAGATGATCGCCTTGCCGCCGGCGGCATTGGCGCCCTTCTCGGCTTCGACCGCGAGCTTGTCGATGTGCATGTTGCACGGGGTCACCATGCTCCACAGCGAGGCGATACCGATCACGGGTTTCTTGAAGTCTTCTTCGGTAAAGCCGACGGGCCGGAGCATCGAGCGAGCGCCGGCGCGGCTGGGACCGTCGTTGACGATGGAGGAGAACTTGCGGGTAGGATCGGGGATAGAGCTCATGAGTTAAAAACGGCGGAGATGACCAGAGCGGGCGGGGGCGAGCAAGCGCGTTTGCGGACAATGATGCAGGATACCGGGCCGGGATTAACGGGACCACGAACACCCTCGTTCACCTGAGTGGGAAAGACGGAGGCTCCCGCGTCATCGTCGGAGCATTATCCGCCGACCCGCAGGCTCAGCGTTTTGGGAGTTGCTTCGCCTCGGAGCCACCCCATTCACTCGATCTCCGATACCTGCATGGCATTCAATCTGAAAAAGGTGCTCAAGGCACTCTTGCTGTCCTCAAGCCAGCCGCTCGCGGTCAAAGACGTCCAAGGGGCGTTTACGCGGTTCCACGAGCAGAGCCACCTGTTGACGGATAGCGAAGAGCCGGCCGCTGAAGACGCTCCGGCCCCGATCGCGGAGGCGGAAGTGCCCACCCCGATTTCCGAAGCCGGCATCCCGGCGGCAGCGTCGGAGCCTGTGGAGATTTTGCTGAAGCCGACAGCGCAGGATCCGGAGCTTTATGCCGACGTGCCCTCGCTGATCACGGCGACGCAGATTCGCGAGGCGATGGATCAGATTGCGGGGGATCTCCGCCTGGCGGACGAAGGGCTGCTGCTGATCGAGGGCAATGCGGGCTATCGACTGGTGACGCATCCGCGCTTTGCGCGTTGGGTCCGCATTCTCCGGCAGGAACCGCCGCCCGCGAAACTGAGCCAGTCGGCGATCGAGACCCTGGCGGTCATCTCCTATCGTCAACCCGTCACTCGGAGTGAGATTGAGACGATCCGCGGCGTTTCGGCCGAAGCGGGCGTTAATAAACTGCTCGAGCGCGAGCTGGTTTACATCGTCGGTCGGGCTGACTCTCCCGGGCGCCCCATTCAGTATGGGACGACCGACCAATTCCTCGAATTTGTCGGGATTAAGTCCCTCGACGAGTTGCCCGCCTCGGATGTTCTGTCCTCACGTCAGATTGACGAGTGGCTGAAGACGACATCGACCACGCAGACGCCCACCGACACCGACATGGGTCTCGCCGATGAGCAGCTTCCGCTTGAGGCGAACGCGAGCCAGGTCGATGTAAGCAGTGAGACTCCGCCCGCCGTATCATCCGACGTGAGCGACGCCGGCAGTGAACCCGCAAAAAACTGACATGGACCTCGGCCCTATCCGCGAAAAGATCGACACGCTGGACAAGCAGCTGGTCGAATTGCTCAACCAACGCCTCGCGCTCGCGGCTGAAATTGGGAAGGTGAAGCGCAGCGCCGGTGGTCAGATTTACGTCGCTGAGCGCGAAGACGCCGTGATGCGCAAGGTCACGGGCCAGAATACCGGGCCGATCCGCAACGAAGCGCTCCGGGCCATTTATCGCGAAATCATGTCGGCGGCGATCGCGTTGGAGAAGCCGCTGTTGATTGCCTACCTCGGACCCGAGGCGACTAACACGCACGCGGCCGCGCTGAAAAAGTTTGGCGCGAGTGTCGACTATCACGGGATGGCGACGGTGAGCGATATTTTCACGGCGGTGGAGAAGGGAGAGACGGATTACGCGGTGATCCCAATCGAAAATTCGACCGAAGGCTCCGTGCGCGAGGCGTTGGACAGCTTCGTGGAAAGCGATCTGAAGATTGTCGCGCAGATCTATCTCGAGATTAATCACGCGCTGATTTCGAACTCGGCGCTCGAGGATATTGAACGCGTGTACTCGAAGGATCAGGCGCTCGCGCAATGCCGCCACTGGTTACAGCGGCACTTGCCCCACGCGCAATTGGTTGACGCGCCGAGCACCTCGCGTGCGGTCCAGCTGGCGCAACAGGAACCCGGCACCGCCGCGATCGCGGGCGAGCTGGCGGCCGAGCACTACGGCGTGCCGGTGGTCGAGCGTAACATTCAGGACAAGGCGGACAACACCACCCGGTTTTTTGTCATCGGACGCAAAGCGTCGGGTCCCGTGGGTAATGGCAAGGACATCACGAGCCTACTGGTGTCGCTCGGCGATGAAGCCGCCTCGCATTCCGGCGCCTTGTTGAAGATGTTGATGCCGCTGGCTGAGCGCGGGATCAATCTGTCGAAGATCGAATCGCGCCCGAGCAAGAAGCGGCCGTGGGATTATTATTTCTTCCTCGATGTCACCGGTCATTACGACGACGGCTCGATGAAAGAGGCGCTGGCGGAGCTGAAGAAATTCTGCCCGGTGGTGAAGTGGCTCGGAAGTTACCCGGCGGTGAGTTGAGGCGGAGCTTCCGAGTTGAGGCGTAGACTCCGAGGTGGAGTGGCTTGTCCCTAAGCCGCTGGTTTGATTGGATGGTTGAAGTTCAGACTTGGACCTGGGACCGCGGACGCCCTCGTCCGCATCGGTTGAAGCAGCGGCCGAGGGCGCCGCGGTCCCAAGTGACGCGGCCGGAAAGGCGGACGTTCATCCGATCAACTTGTCATCCTGTCACGGCTTGAGATCGATCGCCGAAGAGGAAGGGCGCATCTGCCGATTGGCGGTAGCAGCCACCGCGGCGGCGAAGGGACTCGCCGGCCCTCCCCATCGTGACTTTTGAAAAAGGTAGGGCGCGGACTCCGCTCCGCGCCGGAGCCGGAACCGCCAACCGGCAGATGCGCCCGAAGAGGAGAGACGGGATAAACTGGATTTCAGGATGGAATTCTGCGCATTGCTTCCGGGTCATCGGGCTCCACAAAAAAAGGCAGGTCTCAGGCGGACCTGCCTTGGTTAAAAGGTGATCGTAGCGGGGATCTTAGTTTAGCCGATGAGCACCTGCCACTGATTCTCCCGGGCGGAACGAGCGGCTTTGAGCGCGCCCATCGCCACGTACCGCTTGTAATCCTGGCCCGCGAGTTTGACCTTCGGCGCTTCGTAGCCGTCGTCCGTCAGCTTCTTCTGCAGCACGGCGTCGATTCCTTTGAGTTGGGAGCCGCCGCCGGTGACAATGATGTTTTGCAGGAGCGTGAGCACGGAATCCGACGAAGCGCGTTCGATGAGGGTGGTGAGCGCAGGATAGATTTTATCGATCAACGTATTGCAGACGCGCGCAATCGTGTCGCCGAGTTCGATCGTATGCGCCTTGCCGGCCATGATGACTTTCACTTCCAGCGGTTTCCGGGAAGGTCCGACGTAGCCGTGCGCTTCCTTGATTTCACGGACTTTGTGACGCGAGAGGCCGTTGTTGGGATAAACGCGATCGAGTTCGTTGTGCAGGAGTTCATCGATGGCATCGCCCGCGAAGGGAATGCTGATCTGGTCCTTGCTCGTCGGGAAGTAGCCTTGAACCAGACACAGGTCGCTCGTGCCGCCGCCAATGTCGATGAACAGCGAGTTTACCACGGGATCGAGGTAGTTCGGCTGCGAGACGCGCGAGTCGTCACGATAACCGAGCGCGGAGAGGAACGGTTCCGGAATCATGAGCACGCGATCGAAGATGCCGTAGGCGCAACGGCGGATGTCGTCGCGCGCTTGAGCGCCGGCGTTCGCCGGCATGCCGATGACGGCGCGGATTTCCGCGGTGCCCGTGGGATCGACGAGCGTGCGCAAGTGTTGCAGGAAATCGCGGGCCGCCGCCGGGTCGGAGATATTGCCCTCGGCCACGGGCGCGACGAGCCGCACATGGAGCATGTTGCGCACGGCATCGTCTCCGAAGAGCGTCTGGGCGTTGCCGGCGATGATACCGTCGACGATGCCGTCCTTTACGTAACCCACGACGGTGGGCAGAACTTTACTCACCGTGATATCGGTGCCGGTGACGGGACCGGCCAAGACGCACGATTTATTCGTGCCGAGATCGAAGCCGACCAAAACCGTCTTCGATTTAGGTCCGGGGCCGGCTGTTCGCCCGCCCGCGGGAGCGGAGGAAGTGGGAGCGGTTGACATTGGCACGGGTGGTTTTTCGTGGGCGAGCAGACTCATGGGTGTGGTGGTGATG
>JAWXBP010000380.1 GCA_034440135.1 Planctomycetia bacterium | reverse complement strand
CTTCTTCTGCATGGCACAACCTTCCTTGGTTGCACCCATCATCGACTTGAATCACTCACTCACAGTATCCTAAGTTCAAGGCATGACAATGCACTAGGTGGTGAATTCGGTTTTCCCGGAATAACTGAACCCAGAACTGTCACTCCCTTACAACTACAACGCCCCGGCCTCTTGGCAGATTGATGTAGGAGCGGCGTCGCTGCTTTGACGCGCAGCAGCATGGCGCCGCGTTTGAACAGTTCTCGCTTGGAGATCCCTGATGTTACAAAGCAGCAACGCTGAAGACTGGGTAGACGAGCACGCCGATGTCATGTATCGATACGCGGTCGCCCGCGTCGGACGGACACACGTGGCCGAGGACCTCGTTCAAGATGCTCTCTTGGCCGCCCTGAAGGCGCGTGACACCTACCAGGGGCGAGCGTCGCTTCGAACGTGGTTGTTCGGCATCTTAAGGCACAAGATCCTCGACCACCTTCTTGCGTGCCGCAGAGCCAATCCTTCCGGGACGGGGGATGCGGATGCCGCGGCTGTCGAAGGCTGGTTCGATGAGCAAGGCCGCTGGCTACGTCCCCCGAACAGTTGGTCGCTTGATCCGGCTGCGCAGGCCGAAAACCAGGAACTGTGGGAAGTGTTCCGAGGGTGTCTGTCCGGCGTCTCGCCGCGCGGACGCGAGATTTTTGCGCGCCGCGTGATGGACCATGAGAGCTGCGAATCGATTTGCGAGGACTTGGAGCTGAGTCCTGCCAACTTGTGGGTGATTCTTCACCGCGCGCGTGCGATCCTTCGCGCGTGCGTAGAGATGCGCTGGTTCGGAAAGGACGCTCGACAACACGCCGATCCGATTCGCCCGGCACTCGAGTAGTTATCCCAATCTTCTCAAGGAGTGTTCGATGCGTGTAAGCGTGACAGAAGAGCAGATTCAGGCAGCATTCGAGACGGTCAAGGACGATCCGTGCTTTGCCGAAAGCGTCGCGGCGATGCGTGCCGGAAGGCGACCGGGCGAGATGTTGCAGGCCATGTCCCTCAGGCCGGCGCTGCTCGCTGGCTTCAGGGAACTGAGCTACGGGCTTTACCCCGGCGGCCTTGTCGAGCGCGACCTCAAGGAACTCGTCATTCTTGAGTCATCGCGCGCCAACGCGTGCCAGTTCTGTACAGGCGTCCACATTGTGATCGCCCGCGCGTTGGGTATCGGCGACGATCCGCTTCGGCTGCTCGATGAGTCACAACGGCAGACGGAGCGCCAGCGATTGGCGCTTGAGTACACCAGGGCGGCCATGGTCAACTCAAACCGGGTGAGTGACGAGCTCTTCTCTCGTCTGAAACGTGCCTTCTCCGACGCTGAGATCGTGGAGATCACGTTTCTCATCGGGAACATCAACTGCCTTAACCTCTTTAACAACTGCTTGCGCGTGACTTACAACGGTGAGTACGAACCGTAGACCGAACCGCAGTTGAACCCGGCACAGCGCGTGCCGCTGAGGTGAGACACAGCCACGCTCTAGACTCTGTGCTACTGCCTCAGTCCCAGCATCCGGGCCATCGTTCTCATACGATGGATGAGGCTCTGTGGTGGGGGCTTAGCCCCGTTGGCGCGCAGGAGCAGCAGGGTCATGTCATCCGCGAAACCCGCTGACGAGGTGCGCTCGCGCAATGCACCGCGTACGCCGGCAAGCAGCGATTCGGGGGACGAACCTTTCGAATTGCGAACGATGTTCAACAGTCCTTGGTGCTCAAGCATCGTACCGTCCCGATCCCGAGCTTCGATCACACCGTCCGTCAGGAACAGCACCATATCGCCAGGATCAAGCCGGAGCGCAAACTGCGCGTAACCTATAGCAGGCTCGATTCCCAGCGGGAGGTTTGGAGTTCCCCCGTTGGGTAGTTCGGCCGGACGTTTGATCACCTCCCAGGTCGTTTGTTTGGCGCGATACAGCAGCGACCTCGGATGTCCCGCGTTACAGACGATAAACTGCTGCGTCGGCGGGAAAAATGTCGCGAGGATTGCGGTCGCGAAGTTGCCATCGTGGGAGAGCAGCGAAAAGTCGTCGTTTAGTGCCCGTGCAAGGCGAGTCTGGTCCGGCGTGTTGATATGACGCCGCATCAGCTTGCGCAGCTGTCGAGCAAGGCCCGCCGCTTGCAGACCGTGGCCTGTGACGTCGGCAAGGAGAAAGCGTGAGATGCGCGCACACGCGCACATCGAAACCAGGCAGAGGTCACCACCAACATCGCTGCCTGCCGGCTCCGACCAAAGCCACCCGTCTAACCCGGTCACGCTCAGACCGCTGTCAACCCTTGAGATGCCGCCCCAGAGCTCCAAACAGCTCATGGCATAGGTGTCGGCAGTGGCCCTCGGCAAATCAAGGTCGGTGGAGTTGGCAATAGCCGCACGGGTCATGTACTGATTTGTAGGCGGCGCGGGTCGATTCCTTACGTGCCTTCTGGGTTTTTCATGCGCTGCGCAGCGGGCCAGGTTCGAAGACGAGCGCACATTCGGCGACCGACAATCGCCGCCGATCGTGTAAGGCATTCACGGCTCTCTCGACTCACCACTGACGCGCAACGCAAAGGTGCCAAACATGACCAAGCGACCGAGATTCCGAGCCGTGATAATCGCAGTGGCAATCGCCGGCACGGCGTATGCCGGTTGGCAAGTTTCCCGAAACGAGGTGAATGCGACAGCATTGCTTTCCGCAGACGCCGCGCCGGCCCCGATGAACGATCCGATCGCTCAGTTCGACGCCACAGGGCTCACGCTACCCCGCTCGGACATCATCGCCGGCGGGCCGCCGAAGGACGGGATTCCTTCGTTGACTGCGCCAACGACAGCGCCGGTGGACCGCGCCGACTTCCTGCAACCAAACGACCGCGTGATTGTCGTAACAGTTGACGATCAGACTCGCGGCTACCCAATCGCCATCCTTACTTGGCACGAAGTGATTAATGATGAACTCGCTGGCGTGCCGGTGGCGGTCGTCTACTGCCCGCTTTGCGATTCGGTCACAGTGGTCGACCGCCGGATCGGAGGCAAGACGCTGGAGTTTGGGATCAGCGGCCTGCTCCACAATTCGAACGTCCTGTTATATGACCGAACGGACAATGCGCTGTGGTCACAGCTCGGCTTCCGCGCGGTGAGCGGCCCGAAAGTCGGACGAGCACTTCGGCACTTGCCTTGGGAACTCATCACGTTCAAAGCGCTCCGGGAGCGATATGCCAAGGCAACGGTCGTGACAAACCAGACCGGCCATCGCCGGGATTATTCGCAAGATCCCTATGGCGACTACTTTGCGACAGACCGGCTCATGTTTCCTGTGGCTCACCACGACGCGCGCCTCAAAGCCAAAGAGCGCGTGGTGGGCATTTGCGTCGGCGACGTATGCCGAGCGTACCCGGTTCAGCGAATTCTCGACGCACGAGGCAGGACGATCACTGACCAGTTAGGAGGCCAGCGCGTGGAGTTGCAGGCCGACGCGAGCGGAGGAGTCAGAATTGTTCAGGCGCCCCGCGACGCACGGGTTGCACACAGCTTCTGGTTCGCGTGGGCAGCATTTCATCCAAACACCGAATTGAGCAACGGAGTTGGGGAGCAGGTCACTCCCGCCACCAATCGTTCGGATCGAGCCAATGATTGAGCGGAGCGCGAAACACAGACCAGCCGCGTTCCCGCACCACAGCCGCAGTCATTTCTTCATCAGTCCATGCGGCAACTCCGCAAATCCCCGCCAACTGCCGGGACCGCCGGCACACCCCTTGGCCGGCGTTCGAGTAGAGTCAGCGACGAATCAAGGGTTGGAACCATCATGGTGAATGCTCAGGCAACCGTCGCGACAAAACCGCTCAGCACCTATCCGTGGCTGCTCCGGCTATTATTCTGGAAACAGAAACGAAGTTACGGCCGCGTGCTGCACCCGGCGCTCCTATGGGGCCGCTCTCCACGAGTGTTCACTGAACTGGCGATACTCTACGCCGCTCTCGACCGCCGCGCCTCGCCCCTGGCGCCTGGCCTTCGGTCGCTGCTGACGGTAGGAGTGTCGCAGATCAACCAGTGTGCGTTCTGCGTCGACATCAATTCTGCAAAGCTCGCCGAACGCGGAGTGCCGATGGAGAAAATTGACGCGCTTGCGGACTGGCGAGACAGTGTGTTGTTCCTACCCGAGGAACGTCTCGCGTTGGAATACGCAGAAGCTATTACGTTCAATCAAGTCGACGATGATCTGCGTCAACGCCTCAAACGGCGGTGGGACGACGACGTGATCGTCGAACTGACGGGACTGATCGCTTTTCAGAACCTCTCCTCGAAGTTCAACGCAGCGCTGGCGGTCCCCCCCACAAGGATTCTGCCGGATGCCGACGCAAGTATCCTCCCAATAAATCAGCGGCACGATCGCGCTGCGAATTCGTCAGGCAGCGTCCGGCGTGGACTCATGGAGTGTATCGTGCCGTTGCGGCATAGCCCGCTCGTGAACGAGCTGCACTTCCTGGGATAACAGCAACACGCGGGTCGGCTGGCCATGAACATCAAACTCTACTTCGAATGCCGCAAGCGGCGCGAACCAAATGCTACAGACAGTTCCGATCGCACCCCGGTAGAGCATGAGTTCCGGAATATCTCTGCCGAGTCGAACGACCTCGTCAACAAGTGGGGTTTGCACGGATGGACTCCGATGGTTTGGTGGGTGACGTGAGCGGATCACAACTGACAGTTCCGTTCACGGGACACTGCATATGTCCTGCCGCTCAAGGAATCCTTACAACCAACCCAATCGCGTTGGTCGCTTCGCGTGCTGATAAAATGCCTCCCGGGACAATCCTGATGCGTTGATTATCACACGTTCCTGATTCTGTCATGGGATTCATCTGCAAGCGACTCATCCCTTGACGCGCTCCTGCTCGCCGCGGGCGCACAGAAAAGGATCGGTGACGAATGGACGGTTCAACGGGCTTCGGGTTGTTTCTGACGTGGGGAGTCGTTCTTTATCCGATGTATCACGCGTCGCATGGAGCCATGGCTGCGTACTTCAAGCCGAACGAGATACTCCTCGTACTCGGCGGCTCATTGGGCGCGGCAATGTTGTCGCTCCCGATGCATGTCACCTTGAACGCATTCGGTTCGCTCAAGAAATGGCTGTTCAGCCGGCATCACAATCTCGATGCCGCCATACGCGAGATGGTCAACTACGCGGAAATCGCGCGGCGCGATGGCGTGCTGGCGCTGGAACAAGCGGCTCGCGAAGCGCCAGACCCGTTTCTTCGTCGGGGACTGCAACTCACCATTGACGGCTCCGACCCGGAAATGATTGAACAGGTAATGCGGCAGGAAATCGAGGCCATGCAGGAACGGCACAAACATGGCCGGCACTTCTTCGCGACGCTGGCGAAGTTCGGTCCCGGCTTTGGATTGATGGCCACACTCATTGCCCAAGTCGCGATGTTCCGGAATCTCTCGGGTGATCCTGCCATCATTGGATCGGCGCTGGCGATTGCGCTAACCGGCACGCTCTACGGCGCGATGCTGCAAAACCTGATCGTAGGACCCATCGCCGAGAAACTTGGGATACGCTCGCGTGAAGAGACTCAAGCCAAGGAACTGATCTTGCAGGGCGTGCTGAGCATTCAGGCCGGCCAAAACCCGCGCGCCGTGGAGACACAACTGCTCAGCTTTCTCAATCCACAACAGCACACCGCCATGAAGCGTGCGGCGTGAGCGCGGCTCGGAATTCAATTCCGCGAAAGCAGGTCGATATGCAGAAGAAACGAAAATCCGAGTGCGAATGCGAAGAATGTCCCGAGTGGATCTTCACATTTGCCGATCTGGTGATGCTGATGATGGGGTTCTTTGTCATACTCTGGGTACTCAAGCCGGCCGCAGCCACCGCGGCACCGGGGTCGCCGGAGCGTGAGCAATGGGAACAGACGGTCGCCGGAGTCCGCGATGCCTTTGGTTACCTTCCCGACCCGGGCAGTGACGATCCGATCGACCGAATTCTGCTGGAACATCGTCTGAATCCTCGCCCATGGCGCGGTCCGGGGAGCGGTGGGCAGACCAACGAGCCACGCACCGGCGCCGTCGGGACCGACGAGCGCACCGCGACGATTCGACTCTCCAAGCAAGTCGTCGAGGGCGGAACGTTAGTGAGCGTTACGCGAACTACACCGCCGCCGTTTGATCGTGTTGGTGTGCTTGGAGTTGAAGCCAGCGATCCGGCAGCCAATTGTCGAGCTGGCTGATCGGCGTCGTCGGCAGGTTGGTCAGCAGTTGTGTCAGGTATGCCTGCGGGTCGATGTTGTGGCGGCGGGCGGTGCTGGTGAGACT
>JAWXBP010000379.1 GCA_034440135.1 Planctomycetia bacterium | reverse complement strand
CGGCAGAGGTTACGAAAGTGGGCGATAAAGGACTCGAACCTTTGACCCCCAGCTTGTCGAGCTGGTGCTCTAACCAACTGAGCTAATCGCCCTGGAGATGGACGGCGGCCTCGACTGGCCGGTCCAAATGACAGACCTGTAAATTTGACGCATGGTTCGCGGGTCGTCAAGGGTCGGTCGGCGATCACGGCGACGGTCCCGGCGGGCTCAACGTGCAACTGTCCCGGGAATCGTTAGAATCGGGGCCTTTCCGGTCTCCTCGAAAACGAGCCTGGTGCGCCGATGGCGGCTGATTCTGACGGCGCGCGGGAACAGGCGTTGCAATTCTTGCTCGGCCGGATCGATTTCGAGCGCTTCGTCGTCACGCCTTACAGCGAGCGGCGGCTGAAACTGGCCCGGATGCGGGAATTACTGGCTCGGCTCGGCAACCCGCAGGACACGCTGCCGATCGTGCATGTGGCTGGCAGCAAGGGGAAAGGCTCCACGGCCGCGATGATCGCGGGAATGTTGACCGCGGCGGGCTACCGGACTGGTCTGTACTGCTCGCCGCATTTGCATCGCATTGAGGAGCGGTTCACCGTCGATGGACTGCCTTGCGAAGGGAATGAGTTGGCCGAGTTAGTCGACATGCTACGGCCGGCCGTGGCGGCGATGGACGCGGCCGCCGAGGGCGATCCTGATGAAACCGGTCCGACGTTTTTTGAATTGACGACGGCGATCGCACTGCTGCTTTTTGTCCGGCGCGGCGCGGCCGCGGCGGTGCTGGAAGTGGGGCTGGGCGGCCGACTCGATTCCACGAACGTCTGCCAGCCGCGCGTCGCGGTGATCACCAGCATCAGCTTCGATCATACGCGACAACTAGGGAAAACGCTCGACGCCATCGCGCGCGAGAAGGCCGGCATCATTAAACCCGGCGTGCCCACCGTGAGCGGGGTGCGATCTGAAGCAGCGCGCCGTGTGATTCAGGAGATCGCCGCGGAACGGGGCAGCCCGTTGCTGGAAGTCGATCGCGATTTTCGATTTACGTACCGCGCGGGTGCAAAACAGCGCGCCGGCGAAGTCGATCGCGCGGCGCTCCTGGGGCGCATTGATTTTCAAATCGATCGGCCGCCGTTCGAGTACCGGCTCGACGATGTGTCGATCGGCCTACTGGGACAACACCAGGCGACGAACGCCGCCGTGGCGCTGACGTCGCTGGCTGTGTTGCGGTCTGAAGGTTGGCATATTTTGGACGACGCGCAACGTCGTGGTCTCGCCTCGCTGCGCTGGCCGGCGCGGGTGGAGGTCTGGTCGGATCGCCCGACGGTGATCATCGACGCCGCGCATAATTTGGCGTCGGCGGAAGCGCTCGTGGCGACACTCAACGAATGTTTTCAATCGCGGCGGCGATTACTGGTGTTCGCGACGACGCTGGATAAAGACGTCGCCGGGATGTTGCGCGTGCTGTTGCCGGAATTCGATCACATCTACTTCACGCGCTATTCGAACAATCCGCGCGGCGTGCCGATCGAGACGTTGGAGGCGTTAGCGAATGAACAGGGCGCGACGAATTTCGCGCCGTGCGCGACGCCGGAGCAGGCGTGGCGGTTGGCAAGCGACGCGGCCGGCGCGGACTCGTTGATTTGCGTGACGGGATCGTTCTTCATCGCGGCGGAAGTGCGGGCGATGCTGGTCGCGTCCAGTAGCTAGTTGAATCACAGCCCCGAAGGGGCGATAGACAATAGCCAGCGGTGCAAAACGCTGGTTAGTTGACCAACGCGATACCAAAGCCCCAACGGGGCGATACTTGGTAGGTTCGTGTCGCCCCGTTGGGGCTCAGGGAATTTGTTTACGTTTTTTCCCCAGGGGTTCGCACCCCTGGCTATTACCTATCGCCCCTTCAGGGCTAGTCGTCAGTTCGCCGGATGTGCACAACGCGATAACTCGTTCATCGCGATGGGCACACTTGCGTGCAGCGCAGAAAGCGCCAAGAGTTGCGTCAGGCCGCCTGCCCCGCAGGACGCATGCGGGCTGGCACTCCCGGATGCGTCCTGATTGGTCGACCCAACGGTGTTCCCTGACCCGTCGGGGTGACTTGCGTCACCCCGACGGGCAGTCTAAGTCCCATCGCGAAGCGCCTATCGGAGCGATCGACCCAGTAATCGCCAACCCGAAAAGCTTGAGCTCCTACCCAGGAGGGTGGGCACGGTTCAGGTTCCCGCAAACCCTACACCGATCGATGGGACTTCAAATGGTTCCTTGTTTGCGTTGTGTATTTTGTTTGCCGAGGTCGTCTATTCGCCTAGTGATGAGTGCGGAGTGATGAGTGATGAATGTTTCAAAATACTCATCACTCATCACTCCGCACTCATCACTTCCTACCTCACGCTCCCGCCCGGAACATTTCGCGCGGGGCGATGGCTTCGTAGAGCCAGTCGCGGGCGACTTCTCGGTCGTCGAGCGGGATGCGTTTGCCGGCGATGATTTGGTGGGCGCTGTTGCCGCGGCCCGCGATCAAGATGCAATCGCCGGGCTGCGCTTGATTGAGCGCCCAGCAAATCGCATCCGCGCGATCCGGTTCCACGTGTACGCGTCCAGGATGATCGAAACCTGAGAGGACGTCGCCGGCGATGCGGCGCGGGTCCTCGTCGTGGGGATTGTCGGTGGTCAACACCGCGAGGTCGGCCGCATTCTCGACGACCGCGCCTAAGAGCGGTCGTTTGGCGCGATCGCGTTCTCCGACGGCGCCGAAGACACAGATCAAGCGGCCTTCCGTCACGTTTCGCAATGTGGCCAAACTGCCGGCGAGGCTTTCCACCGTGCGTGCGTCGTCAATGAACACGCCGAAGGTCTGCCCACATTCGAGGCGTTCCAGGCGACCAGGGATTTTGTCCAAGGCTTCCAATCCGCGGACGATGGTGGGAAGGTCGATGCCGTAGGACAGCCCCATCGCGGCGGCGGTCAGGCAGTTGTAAATGTTGTGCGTGCCGATCAGCGGCGTGCGGACGGGAATCGTCTCACTGCCGGCGCTCAGCAAGAAAGTTTGTTCGCCGCGCGATTGCTCCAGCGGCGTCGCACTGACCTCGGCCGGCTGGTCGATGCCGATGGTCAACATCGGTCCGTCTAGCAGCCGCAGGCAAGCGTCGCAGGAAGGATCGTCCGCGTTCAGCACGGTGATCGCTTCCGGCGCCAGGTGTTGAAACAACTGGTGCTTCACGGCACGGTAGTTTTCGTCGGAGCCTGGCTGATCGAGGTGATCGTGGGTGATGTTCGTAATGCAGGCGGCGTCGAGCGTGATGCCGGCCAGGCGAGCCTCGGCCAGGGCCCGATTCGAGACTTCCACCACGGCGTGCGTGCAGCCGTTCGATTGCATCCGCTCCAGCCAGCGGGCTAGCACCGGCACTTGCGGCGTAGCACTGTCGGCTGGCGCGACTTTGATGCCGTCGTAGTAACCGAGCGTGCCCATCACTCCGGCATAGAAGCCGCCGGCTTCCAGCACCGCGGCGACCAAGTAGCTGGTGACTGTCTTGCCTTGCGTGCCCGTGATGCCAATGACTTTGAGTTGTTTGCTGGGATCGCCGACGAGGGCGTGGCAGATCCGTCCGTAGGCTTCGCGGCAGTCCGGCACGACGCAGAGCGGCAGTTCCTCGGAGGCGATCGCGCGATCCGTGACCATGCCGACGGCGCCGCGCTTGCGGGCCAATCGCATGGCGCGATCATTGGGGCCGGCTTCGTCCGCAATCGCGACGAACAAATCGCCGCGTTTGCAGCCGCGAGCCTCGCCGCAGCAACTCGTCACGCGAATATCGGCCGCACCGCGGAACACCGCCTGGGGCAGCAATTCGCGAAGACTGATCCCGCGGACCTGAGGGGTCCGATCACCCATAGCGTGAGGCCTCCTTGCCTACGCACGAACTCAACGAGGTCGAGCAAAAGGGGCGGTGCGGGGGCAATCCTTGCCTCGCGGCGACCACCCAGGTGGTTGATTTGCGGGGCGGATTGTCGCAGATTCGACTAACGTGTCAAGGCAACTTTGGGCAAGGTTGTAACCCAAAATACGAATAACGACTTAGGAGCAATGTGGCCCCCTGTGAGAGGCGTCTCCGACGCCGATGGAGAAAGCGGTGAATCCGCAAAAACATCCATGACAGCATCCGCGCCAATTCCATCGGCGTCGGCGACGCCTCCCACAGGCGCGCGGGTCAAGGCGAATCGTCATTGGCCGAAGGTTGCTTGGTGCCGTGCGTGACATACGGTTAGGATATTGAGACCGCTGCTGCGAGATCTGCCGTTGCCCTTGTGATGCCCTGATGAAACCCGTCGCCGCTCCCGAACCGAATGACGCCTCGGACCAAATTCTGGCCGAGCTGATGGAGCGCATGGACGCCGGGCAGCGCGTCGATCGGGAGGCGTTGCGGGCCGCGTTTCCGGATCTGGCCGACGAGCTTTGCGCCTACCTCGATACGGCCAATTGCGTCGAACGCATGGCGGGCCCGATTTCGCCGTCGCTCGAACAGAGCGCGCAATTGGACACCGTGGCCTTTCAGCCATTCGAGATCGCCGATGCGGTCCATGGGGCCTTCAGCACTTCCGGCGAGTTGTCAGTGCCGGCCTCCGGCACCATCTTCGGCGAATACGAATTGCAGGAAGAAATCGCCCGAGGCGGCATGGGCATTGTGTTCAAGGCCCGGCAATTGAACCTGGGCCGCACGGTCGCGGTGAAGATGATTCTTACTGGACGACTGGCGACCAAGGAGGACGTGGCCCGATTTCGTCAGGAGGCCGAGGCTGCGGCCAACTTGAGCCATGAGAACATCGTCGACATTTATGAAGTCGGCGAGGTCGAAGGGCATCATTATTTCTCGATGGAGTACGTGCCCGGCAGCGACCTTGGCCGGATGGTGCGGGATCGTCCGATGCAGGCCGAGCGCGCGGCGAAATATGTGCGCGACGTGGCGATGGCGATTCAGTTTGCGCACGATCGCGGCATTCTGCATCGCGACTTGAAACCGTCCAACGTGCTGATCGACGCGGACGATCGCCCGCAGATCACCGACTTCGGTTTGGCCAAGCGCGTGCATCAGGAAGGGCTCACCGATACGGGACAGGTCGTTGGCACGCCGAGCTACATGCCGCCAGAACAGGCCTGGCCGGGGATGGGCGAGATCGGTCCGGCGAGCGATGTGTATTCGCTGGGCGCGATTCTTTACGAGTTGCTCACCGGCCGCCCGCCGTTCCGCGCCGCGACGGTAATGGACACGCTGATGCAAGTGCTCGACACCGAGCCTGCTTCGCCGCGGCTGTTGAACAACAAAGTCCCGCGCGACCTGGAGACGATCTGCCTCAAGTGCTTGGCGAAGGACCCGCAGCGCCGTTACGCGGCGGCGTGGGAGATGCAGGAAGAACTGGATCGCTACCTCACGGGTCAGCCGATCAAGGCGCGGCCGATCAATGTGGCGGCGCGCTTGATGCGATGGTCGCGGCGCAACCCAGTCGCGGCGGGCTTGATTGCTTCGTCATTGCTGTTGTTGATGGTCGTCGGCAGCCTCGCGTTCTCCACGGCGCGGACGCTGGAAACCCAACTGCGCGACGTGATGCGGCAAAGTCTCGTGTACAGCGCCGAGCACGTTGCGCATACGGTGCGCGATCGCCTCAATGAATTGGCCGAGCCGGTGCTCGCCACGTCGCGCAGCGCGGAACTAGCCGCATTGGTCAGCGAGGGCGATTCCGCCGCGTTGCAGGCGTACATGACACCCGCGCATGGGTTCGTGGCCGCGGGGGGCACTTCGACGGAGACGACGTGGATTGTGCTGGACGCCAACGGCAAGGGACTGATGCGCGTTCCGGAGTCCGAGGAGTTCGTCGGCGTCGACTGGCGCTGGCGCGACTATGTGTCCGGCTGTGTGAAAGACGGCCGCTGGATTTCTCCGTCGATGCCGTACATCTCCCGGCCGTATCACAGTCGGCTAGGCAAGCTCCATAAGTTCGCCATCGTGGCGCCGATTTATGATCGCCAATCCGAAACGGAAGGGGCGATCGTCGGCATTGTCGCCCGAACATTTGCTACCGACGCCGATCTGGGCGTGCGCGAGTTGCATGACGAGTCTCGCAAGACGGTGGTCGTGGCGCTCGACGACCCAGACTCCAAGACCGATCTCAAAGTCGTGCCGCAGCACCGCATCATCGTGCATCACAGCTATACGCACGCTGGCGAGATGGCGGAGAAAATGGCGCCTGGCAAACTCCTCGACCATCTCAGGAGCGTCGACAATGTCGCCGCACCGGTTGAGCGGACTTTGTCCACCGAGCCGATCACAACGGACGACTACGTCGACCCGATGTCGCCCGACGCCGAATGGTTAGCGGCGTTGGCGCCGGTGCCGCGATCACCGTTCTGGGTCGTGATTCAGGAGCGGACCGACGAGGCGATCGGCTTGCAAGGCATTGCCAGCCAATTGGCGCTCGGCTTCGCCGTCGCACTCGGCCTCAGTGTATTCATCATGAGCAACGCCATCGGCCACGCCATCCGCCGCGGCACTTGGCGACGGTCGTGAGGAGGGGACTCTCCCAGTGCCTCCGCAGTTCAATCGATCCATCCCTCGCGCTTCATCAACCGCAGCGTCGCCTGAAACGCTTCCGCGGTTTGTTGCAGGTCGCGGTCGGTGTGGACCATCGATGTCGGTCCACCGGGCCAACTGAAGAGCTCCACGCCGTGGGCCAACATGCCGAGGCGCAGCGCGGTGATGACTTCCGGTCGCCGGGCTTTCAAGACTTGGTAGTCGTAGCGACAGGCGTCGATCTCATGCGGGCGGATCGACAGGTGCTCTGGATTCGTGAAGACATGGAAACCGGAGAACGTGCCGTAGACCGACCAATCGACTTGTTCCATCGCGAGCACGTCGTTGAGGACGTTGCGTAGTTGCTCCGCGAATTCGCTGGCCCGTTCGCAGGCGTCGGTCGTGGCGATGATCTCCAGCGCGGCGATGCCGGCCGCGGCGGACAACGGATTCGCATTGAACGTGCCGTGATGCGAAATTTTTTCTCGCCCCCGCGCTTTGGCGGCGACTGGGTCGAGCTCCTCCATCAGTTCAGCGCGGCCGACGACTGCCGCGCCTGGCAGCCCGCCAGCCACGATTTTGGCAAGGGTTGTCAGGTCGGGGCGAATGCCAAGCACCCCTTGCGCGCCGCCCGGGCCGCAGCGGAAGCCGGTGATCACTTCATCGAAAATCAACACGATGCCGCGCGCCGCGGTCGCTTTGCGGAGCGTGAACAGAAATTCGGGATCTAGCGGCACTTGTCCCCAACTGGCGCCGGTCGGCTCGATGATGGCGGCGGCGATATCGTCGTGCGCGGCGAGCGTCGCCTCCAACGCGGCCGCGTCTCCCGGCGGAGCGACGATCATTTGTTCCGCGACGGCCGGCAAGACGCCGGGAGTAGGGGAACCGTCGAAGTGCGATCCATAGGCCGAGGCGACGTGATCGTGCCAGCCGTGGAAGTGCCCGGCGAAGCGCAGAATCTTGGTCCGTCCGGTGGCGGCGCGCGCGAGGCGCAGGGCGAGCAACGTGGCTTCCGTGCCGGAACTGGTGAAGCGCACTCGTTCGGCGGACGGCATCAGGTGGCGAATCGTTTCCGCCCAGCGCAGTTCCAGTTCATGGCACGCGCCGTAGTGCGTGCCGCGCTCCAACTGCTGTCGCACGGCGGAAACTACCGCAGGATGATTGTGCCCGAGCAGCAACGCCCCATGCCCGCCGGAATAGTCGACGTATTCGTTATTGTCGACGTCCCACTTACGCGCTCCTTGGGCTCGCGCGACATAGATGCCATGCGGCTCCAGCAAGCGCGCATCGTGAACCACGCCGCCGGGCAAGAGTTCGCGCGCCGTGGCGGCCAACTCGGCCGAGCGTGACGTACGTGCGCGATAGAGATCGAGGATGGTGGGTTGATTCATGTGCTGGGTTTTGATCCGTGTCGCATGCAGTTGCAAAGCTATCACGTATCGCAGGGTACGATCGCGCTGACACTTGCGATTAGGCAAATTGCGTTTGCTGAGTAAGGGTTATCACCTACTCCAGTTGTGCGGGACTGTCGTGCGACTAATGCGTTGAATTCTATCAATTCAAACTGGATTTGCTCAAGCTCCCTGACAATACTGATATGCGTGTCGTACTGAATAGGCGCAACGAAGCATCGCGCAACGCATTTTCAACTAGCGCCGGTGCGACACGAGCGGCCGCCCCAGGGATCGGGGCCCAATCGTCGGCGATCCAACATGTCATCCACTCCGTTCGAGCTCCCCGCCGGGGCTCGGTTCACTTCCGACGCGCAGCATTCGCCGGTCTCGGTCGATCAGTTGTTCACGGATTTCTTGAACGACGTGCATCAGCGCTTGCTTGGTGCGCACGATCATCGCGATATCGTCCATCGCGTGCTCGACGAGCTGTTCCTCGGCCTGCGCACGCGGCGGCTTAGCAGCTCGCCGCACGAATGGGCCGAGTGCATTCAAACCAGCCGACGGCACGCGCTGCTGAAACTGGTGCATCAGGACCCGTTCACATACCGCGCGTTCTCGAAGCCGCGCGGCTATGCGGGCGACGCCCAGATGATGGACTACATCTATGGCCGCGAGGAACGCTGGTCTCCGCCAGAAGCGGAGCGGCTGGGACAGTTGATTTTCGACTTCACGACCGGGGCGCCGGCTTCCGAAGGAGTCCGCGCGCGGCGGGGCTACGTGGCCGAGATGATCGATCGCCTGGCGGATCGCTGTGCCCGGCCGCACGTGCTGGCAATCGCGTCCGGACACTTGCGCGAAGCGAATCTCTCATCGGCCATCCGCCGTGGCAAGATCGGACGGCTCGTCGCCCTCGACGCCGACTCCAAGAGCCTGACGGAAGTCGATCGTGCCTACGGGCATCTGGGCGCGATTACCGTGCCGGCCAAGTTCCGCAGCCTGTTGACCAACAAGCTCAATTTGGGCCAATTCCATTTGGTCTACTCGACCGGGTTGTTCGACTACCTGGAGCAGCCCGTCGCCCAGCGCCTGGTGGCCACAATGTTTCAGATGTTGCGGCCGCGCGGCAAGCTGATGGTGGCCAATTTCCTGCCGGGCGTGCGCGACGTCGGTTACATGGAAACCTACATGGACTGGCAGCTTGTCTACCGCACGCGGCAGGACATGATCGACCTGACGGCGGAGATCGCCGAGTCCGAAATCCACGACGTGCGGCTCTGTTCCGAGGATCAACGGAACATCATTTTCCTGGAAGTGCGCAAGCGCTAAAGCGGCTACTGGCGATTGTCTTCCGGCTGGCGACCCCAGTTTTTGGGGGTCGCGATCTGCTTTCCGACAAAGATCGCACCGCCGGCGACGAAAATCTGGCTGGGGAACAGTCGGTCCGTTAAACTGGGCCGGCGACGCCGTACTCCTGTCAGGTGAGCCAGTTATGCCGATTTCGTTTATCTGCCCGCATTGCGGGCGACACACGGACGTGTCCGAAAAGTTCGCCGGAATGACCGGTCCTTGCGCCGGTTGCGGCCGCCCAGTGGCGATTCCCAGTGTCGCGGAGTGGCAGGAGCAGAAGCACGAGCAGCCTGCGGGCAAGGGCGCCGTTGGCTTGGCCGTGGGCGGCCTCATCGCCGTGGTGCTGTGCCTGCTGGCCGCGGCTTTCGTGGTTCCCACGCTGCTCCGATTGCAGACTCAGGCTCAACTGGGCACGACGGAAACCAATCTCAAGGTCATTGCCGGGGCGATGCAGGCCTACCACGACGTCTGGGGGAGCTTTCCGCCGGCCGTGACGTTAGGGCCGGATGGAAGCCCGTACCATTCGTGGCGCGTGTTGCTACTCCCGTATCTGGAGCGCGACGATCTTTATGTCCGCTACAACCTGCGCGAACCGTGGGATAGCCCAAACAATCGCTCCTTGGCGAGATTGATTCCGGACGTCTACAGCAACGGCACGCCCGATGGCCAGGGACGCACGCAGTTCGTGGTGGTGATCGGCGAGCGCACAATGTTTCCCCCTGGAACCACCACTTCGCGGGCCGATGCGATTAAAGGCATGGGGGGCACCGTGCTGGTCGTCGAGTCGTCCTACAGTCCAGTGGAATGGATCGCGCCAGAAGACCTCGCCTTTGACAGCATGAGCTTCAAGATCAACGATTCGCAAGGAACGAGCCTTTCGGGCGATCAACCGGAAGGCGCCCTCGTCGCCTTCGTCGATGGCAGCACCGCGCTACTTTCGGAGCAGACCACGTCAGAACCCGCGGTGCAAAGTTTGCTGCTGCGAGACGCATCGCCGTTTGGCGGCAGCGCCGCTGGCGTGGCCGCGATCTACGCGCCCGCGATGGACATCACACGCATGTTTGAGCCGGTTTCGTTCACGGAACTCGCGAACCAGGGCATCCATGAAGACCTACATGGCGGCCGCGCAGGGAACAACCTGGGGACGCTCAATCCGGGCGAGCAAGTTTTGGGCGGCGTCAACTTCAACGTACCGGACCGCGTGCTTTGCCTCGGCCACAAGGACGGCACCGCGGCGCATTTTCCGGATCGCATTGACGGCATTGAGATCGGCGAAACCTGTGAGCGCCTCCACTTTTTGCACGCCACGGGCTGGCCGGCGCCGAAGGACGGCGTACCCATCGGACACTACGAAGTTCACTACGCTGACGGAGGCGTCGAAATGATGCCGATCGTCTACGGTGTCGACGTGCGCGATTGGTGGGACGCCGATGGCACTAAGGCCGTCGATCGGGGGCGAATGGTTTGGACCGGCTCGAACCAGGCGATTGGTCAGCAGAGTCCAGGCGCACCGCAAATTCGGCTGTTCCTCACCAGTTGGGACAATCCTCGACCCGAGACGCCGATCGAAACGATCGACTACGTTTCCTATCGCGAGACAGAATGTGCGCCGTTCTGCGTGGCGATCACGATCGACAATCCGCGCGATCGGCCTGAAGAAAAGTCGAGCGCGACGACCACTCCGGAGGAGCCGCCAACGCCAGCTAACGCGTTCGCAACGCCTGCGGAACCAGCCGCGACTTCCGAGTCGCCAGCGTCGACCGAGACAACGGAAGAGGCGCCGAAGGACGAAGCTGCCGAGCAAGCGCGTGAGCAAGTGACGCCGTCCGAATCGACGCCATAGCATCGCGTGAACCACAGTCCCCTTTCGCGGAGCGATAGGAGACTATGGGGCGACAACGTGGCGCGGATCGAACGCAGTTAGTCCGACCGCTCCGTGCGAGTTTCTTCGCGTGCCCGCAAGTCCAGCGTGGGGTCATCTTTCGTCGGACGCAAGGCGCCCTCGTCGCGCAGGTCGTCAACGCTGGTGGATTGATTCCAAGAACGCATCACGTAGGCCCAGAGTCCTGTGACGATGATTACCATGGCCGCCACGCCCAGCAGGCTGCGCGTAATGGCGGCCCGTTTGAGAGGCGAAAGGGCCTCGCCGATCGCTTCGTCGTAGCGTTCCTGCACGATCACGAAGAGCCCGGTCTCCTCGTCGCGCACGCGGACCGGTGTCTTTGCCGCCAGCCAATCGCCGCGGTAATCGGCGCCGAGCAGGTCTTTGGCGAACGGGTCTTGATAGCGGTCCTCGGTATCGCCGATCTGCTCGATCGGCACGCGATAGTCACGGAAACGGCGCAAGAACTCGCCGCGCTTTTGTTCCAGTAGCTTCGTGAACAACTCGTGCTGGACGATGACGCCCGGGTTGCTCGTTCGGCCGTCGACCATCACCGCGAACTCGCGATTCTGCCCACTGCCTCGCAGATCGGCGAACTGCCCGACTTCGACCGTGAGCGCCAGCACGCCCAAGAATTCGTCGCCGCGATAGACGGGCGTGGAAATGCCGACGACCCAAAGATTCGAGCTGGTACTTTGAAACACCGCCGAGAGTTGCGTCTCTTGGACGTGATCGTTCGGGCCGGGTCGCCACGTCGAGGGCTGCTCCAGCGGGCCGCCATGAAAATAGGTGCGCCAACCGAAGTTCGAGCCGATGTTCACTCGATTCGACGGTACGCGGACGATTTGAAGGCCCCGCGTGTCGGTGAAAAACCAGCTCGCCACTTTGATGCCGCGGACGTTGCTGAGTTTTTGCTGGAAATAATCTTCCAAATACAACCGGGCTTGATTCTCCAGCAACGTCTCCTGCAGTGCGGTCTGTTCCGCCCGCAACGTTGGAGTGAGTTGATTGTCGGGAACGGCGAATGCCGAAGCGCTGAGTCGCTCCATGGTTGGCCGCAGCGCCTCGTCGTCGATCAACGGAGCGAGACGCTGACGAAACTCGCTCTCCGCGGCAATGTCTTCCACCAGTTCGAAGCGGCGTTCCAATTCGTACGCCGCGGCGTTCGCCACGAACCGCGCGTAGTACTGCTTGCTGTCCAGAGCTTTTTTCGTCAGCTCCTGATCGGCGACCTTATATGCGGCCTCGAAACCGCGCCAGGCAAAAAATGCCATCACCGCCATCAACAACAGCGGGCCCAAGGCGCCGAGCAAGATCAACGGTTGTCTCGACCGCCGGGCGTCGCGCGCACGCAAGGCATCGAGCACCGCCTGTACGTTGGGATAGCGATTGTCGGGATCGATCTCCAGGCACCGTTCCAGGATTTCCGCCAGCGCCCGATCGACGCCCGGCGTTTTGCGATGGGCGTCGGGAAGCGGGTCATTGCGCAGCAGTTCACGATAGCGTTCCAACCGGTGCGCCAGGCCGCTGGGCTGCTCCAGGGCCGTGACCGTGCGGGGCGAACGATGCGGCGGCTCGCCAACAAGCATCGTGTACAGCAAAGCCCCAAGCGCGTAGACGTCCCACCGTGCGTCGGGCGCCGCTTGGAGATCGGCTTGCTCCGGCGCCATATAAAACAGCGTACCAAGCGAGGGAGTTTGCTCATGCGAGAGCCGTGCCTGGCCGAAATCGGCGAGCCGGGGTCGACCGTCTTGATCTAATAACACGTTGGCCGGCTTGAGATCGCAGTGCAGCACGCCCTTGCCGTGGGCGTGCACTAGCCCGATGGCTACGTCCCTGAACACACGCGTCGCCTCTTCGACCGGCAACCGCCCGACCTCGCCCAAGCGTTTAGCGAGCGAGCCGCGCTCCACGTATTCCATGACGTAGTAGGGAGGATCGGCATCCCAGCCGACGGCGATCAGTTGCACGACGTAGCGATCGGCGAACAGGAATCGCAGCTTTTCGACCTCGCGCGTCAGCAGCGACCAGTCGAGTCCCCCATGATGCGAGTAGAACTTGATAGCCACGCGCCGCCCGGTGTTGCGGTCGATCGCCACCCAAACCTCGCCATAGGCCCCCGCGCCGAGGAACTCCTGGGGCTCGAAACCAGGGGCCTGCCCCGGCGGCCGGGTGCGCCGCAGACTCAATTCGATCGCCTGACGCCGTTCGTCGGGAGACTGCCCTTCGGTACGTTCGGTGGACGCGGTCACGCGGTGCTAAGCGCAAAGGAACGGGAGAAATCGCGGAACAAGCGAAACTCCGCACCCGCGAAATCCCGCCTGACACGGTGTACACTAGCACTTCGCCCGGTTTGGCTCAAGAAACGACTGCGAGACGATGCGATTCGAGGTCCGAGACGGGCAAGTCCGGAGGCAGTTCGATTGCGTGGGCGCCGATGGCTTGCTTCGGCGAGTCGCCGCCATCCGCGCTCTCCCTCAATAAAATCTCGGCGCGGCAGCACAACGCCTGACTTGAGAATTGCACCATGAGCACGCGGTACTATACTCTCGACCACTGGCGAGGCCTCGCCTGCCTGATGGTGGTTGTTTCGCACTCGTTGGGCCCGGCTGTTTGGCGCGGGACCATTGGAGTTGTTCCACCGCTAGGCAGGATGGGCGTGGGGATCTTTTTTGCGATCTCAGGGTACTGCATTGCCGCCGCGGTCGACTCGTCGCGAAAAAAGGAACATAGTTTCGGCCATTTCATGTTTCGCCGCTTTCGGCGCATCTTCCCACCGTACTGGGCAGCGCTCCTATTGATGCTGACCCTCCACTTGGCACAACAAGGGATGCCGAAAGTTTGGCCGTCCCATTGGATGGTGCTGGGGAATCTCACGCTTACCGAGAGTTGGCGCTACCTGGTAGTTGGCCCAAGTGAATCGCAAATGTTTCTCACACAGGCCTGGACGCTCTGTCACGAAGAACAGTTCTACTTGACCTGCGGCCTCTTACTGCTGCTGCCGCAACGAGCGTTTCTCTCGATCGTAATTGGACTTTGCGGGCTGACTGTCGGTGTGATCGTGGCGGATCGGGTGGGACTCGTGGACCTAACCGGCGTGGTATTCGCGGGGACGTGGTTATCCTTTGCGCCCGGCGTGTTTGTATTCCATGCTTTGCATAGCAAGTCGCGCTGGGAGGTATGGGCCAGCCGGGCTGGAATTCTGTTGGCGGTGATCGGCGGCTGCGCCATCTGGAACGAATCGGTAGGCATTGCGTCGGGCTGTTTTTTCTCGGCTGTCATGCTCGGGCTGCATCGCTTTGACAAGTCAATCGCCGGGATGCAATCGCTGACTTGGCTCTACCGCTGCGGAGTAGCCAGCTATAGCTTGTATCTGACGCACACGATCGTTTGCGATCCAGTGCAACGCTGGCTGCGCGAGCACGGGCTAAGTTCACCTGCCGAGCGATTGCTGATTGTTGTGCCGATCTGCGTTGCAGGCTCCCTGTTGCTCGCCTGGCCGTTTCACGTCTTTATTGAGCGGCGCTTTATGCCCGCGGCAAAACCCGTGGGATCACAGGCGGATGATGGAGAACATAAACATCGGTCCGAGGTCGTCTCTGTTCAAACCGTGGCGTCGTAGAGCGCTCCAGCACTATCTGGCACCGGAATGCACGCAAAGAATTCCACGATTGCTGCAGCTGACCTTGAATGGGATTGGATGGGCTCGCCTTTCCCGTGACGGTGGGCCTGACATCTTTGGCGTTGCGTCGTTGTACTTTTGTCGTCGCGTACGCGGTCAAATTGGTCCTGTTGTCGCACGGCCCACCCTACTCGGACTTGGCTATGAAATCGATTTTCGTGCGACTTTCCGGCGTGGTATTCTGCCTCGCGCTGTTTGCGGACGGCGCTTCTGCGCAGCCGGCGGCTCCGCAGCTGGATGGCCGCGAGGGGCGGGATTTGGCGCTCGATCAGTTTCGCCCGCGGTCGATGCTGCAATTGAAGCAGCACGAAACTCGGCGCGCCAAGTTTCCGGTCGTGGACGTGCATCTCCATGGGCGTATCAAGTTGGAGCAGTCCGCCGAGGCGCTCGACGACTATGTGCGGATCATGGACGAGCAGAATATCGCCGTTTCGGTCAGTCTTGACGGCCATTGGGGCGAGGAGATCGACGAGCATCTCCGCTTTCTAAACGGGCGGCATTCCGGACGGTTCGTTACGTTCGCCAATATCGATTGGCAAGGCGCGGGGCGCACCGACGAACCGGCGACGTGGGATTGCAATCAACCGGACTTCGCCCAGCGGGTCGTGGAACGCCTCCGTGACGCCAAGCAGCGCGGCGCGAGCGGCGTGAAGATCTTCAAGCAATTTGGGCTCGGCTACCGCAACGCCGACGGTTCGCTGCTCAAGATCGACGACCCTCGCTTCGATCCGATTTGGCGGGCGTGCGGTGAGTTGGGTCTGCCGATCTTGATTCATGTCGCCGACCCTGCCGCGTTTTTCGAGCCGATCGATCAACACAATGAACGCTGGGAGGAATTGAACCGCCATCCGGAATGGAGTTTCTACGGGCCACAGTGGCCGCGGCGCGAAGCACTACTTCAGGCGTTTATCGCGATCGTGGAACGTCACCCGCAGACGGTGTTCATTGGCGCGCACGTGGCGGGGAATGCGGAGGATTTGCGCGCGGTTGGCGCGTGGCTGGAGAAATATCCGAATCTGAATGTCGAAATCGCCGCCCGCATCGCCGAATTGGGACGGCAACCGTATTCGTCGCGCAAGTTTTTCTTGGATCACGCGGACCGTATCCTGTTCGGCACCGACGGCCCGCGCTCGCGCGAACGGCTCTATCCGCACTGGCGGATGCTGGAAACTTGGGATGAGTATTTTCCTTACGCGAACGAACCGTTCCCGCCGCAAGGCTTATGGAACATCGACGGACTCGGCCTGCCGGACGATGTCCTGCGCAAGGTGTACTATGTGAACGCCTGTCGGATTATTCCCGGCGTCAAAGCGCTTGTCGACACTCGGTTGCCGGCGATCGAGAAATAGAGTGGCGCACAGTCGCCTTTCGCTCCGCGAAAGGCGACTATGGGGAAACGCAACAACGCTACGTAGCGGTCTGGGCGACAGTTTCTTGCGCGGCTTTTTGGCGCGTCGCGTAGGTATTGCTGAGGGCCTTGCGCCAGCGCGTCAGCCGATTGATCGTCTCCGTGAGGACGACGATCAGTTCGTCTTTGTCGAGCGGCTTCAACAAGTAGTCGGTCGCCCCGAGTTCCATCGCGTCGAGCAGCAAGTCGACCGTGGAGTGGCCGGTCAACATCAGCGCTTGCGTATAGGCGTTGCGCCGCTTCGCACAACGGACAATTTCCAGGCCGTTGACGCCCGGCATTTCCATGTCGGTGATCACAATGTCCACCGGACTCGATTCGATCATCCGCCGGGCAATGCGCAGATCTTCCGCGACCTCGACCGAGATCTGATCGGGAAACGACCGCTCGACAATGGCCCGAATCAATTTGAGCATGCTCGGATCGTCGTCCACGAGCAGCATTCGCACGGACCGGCTCTGACACCCCGACATTGCGACAACTCCCGACAGCCAAGGAATCTGAAATACCTGGGGGCGCAACAATTATAGTTTGCTCCCAAGCCTTGGCATAAACGCGGGTCGTAGCGATCGTGCCGCCGGCGGACGGCCAATTAGTCCTCGTCCGCTACGCCTTCCGCTTCACGTTCGGCGCGCTCACGTTCCTCTTCTTCCTCTTCCTCGTCTTCCGCGTTTGGATCGAAGGAGAGTCCCAGCGAGGCGAGCCCTTTACCGTGCGGACCCGCCCAATCGGCCGGATACGGCGCGTCGACTCCTTTGACCGCGTGCCAGATAATGCGGTTCAGCGAATCTTCGTCGGCGCGATCGACCTTGGTGAAGTCCTGTTTCAGGCTTAGCTCGGCCCAGTGCCTTTCTTGCGGACCGAGCTGCGCCATCGCCGGATTCAACTCGTCGAGCGGAATGTTGTTCGGCAGCACAGCGTACGGAGTCAAGTCCGGCGCAGCGACGAAGCAATCGCTCATCAGCGGCGCGAGGGCGTCCATCTGATTCATCGGCGGCAGGCTGAGCATCCGCTCGATCGTATGAATGACGGACGTCTGATTGTAGAACTTGCTGACCACCTCGCCGCGCTTCGTATAGGGGCTGACGACCAGGCAGATCGAACGATGTCCGTCCACGTGATCGAAGCCGTTCTGCGGATCATCCTCGTTGATGAAGATGCAGGTCTTCGGCCAGAACTTGCTTTTCGAGACGGCTTCGACCAGTCGCCCTACCGCAAGGTCGTTGTCCGCCATGTGTGCGCGCGGCGTCGGTGAGCCGGGCGACATGCCGGAGCCGTGATCCTGCGGCAACGTCATGATGATCAGATTGGGCAATGCGCCTGATTCCTCGAACTTGCGGAATTCCTCGAGGAAGACGTCCATTCGCTGAACGTCGCTGATGTTCATGTTCCAACCTTGAAATTCCGGATGGCTGTACTGCCGGAGCCGGTCGATGCCGATCGTGTGGCGGAACTGAATCTTGCCAGCCTTGTTTTGGTAGTCGCGATAGATTTCCAGGAACGTGGCCTGCTTCGGCACGGTTTCGGTGGTGTCGAATTCGCCATAGTTGCGGAACGACAGCCCGTGCCCCAGTGCGTTGTCCCAGATGAAGCCTGTCGAGGAATAGGTGATCGGATCGTCGCCGAACGTATAGCTCCGCGCGAACCCGCCGAAGGCTTTTTCCAGATGGTCGGTGACGTTGCCTTCGGTCGCCCAGGAGTGCCCGTCGGCGGAGAGGACGCCGTTGCAGTAGTAGTTGTCAAGAATCACGAACTGCTCGGCGATCGCGTGGTGATTCGGCGAGACATCGCGACCGAAGATGCAGAGCGACGGATCGGCGTTGGTGTGGGCAAAGTCGCCGAAAACCTGGTCGTAGGTGCGGTTCTCTTTGATGACGTAGATCACGTGCTCGAACACCGACGGCTCGCCCTGCTTCGCTGGCACTGGCACAGCGTCTACTTTGCTTTGCGACTTTTCCAACGCCCGCAATACGGCGGGAATCTGGGCGTCCGCGACGACTTGTTCCGTGTATTGTTTCAATGTCTCAGCGGACGGCAGCGGACATTTTGTGATCGTGCCGCGGTGCCAGTGGCTGTTCCAACCTTTGTTCGGCTCCTCTTCGTTGCGCGAACCTTCTCCCTTGATGTTCGCGACGTACAGATGCGTGTCGTCGACGACCACGCCGCCGGGATACCAGGCCGTGGGGATGAAGCCGAGTAAGCGGCTGGCTTCGCCGCGCGCGGCGGCAAGTTGAATCACGGCCACGGCGTTGTTGCCGCCGTTGGCCGCGTACAGCGTCCGGCCGTCGCGAGAAAGTGCGATGGCGTTCGGCATCGAACCGAACGGCAATTCCGCGAGCGGTCGCGTCGAGATCGTTTCCAGGATCTTGAAGTCGTTAGTGGAGACGCAGGCCACGGTATCGGAATTCGCATTCGCCACATACAACGTCGCGCCGTCGTGCGCAAGTTCCAAGTCGCTGGGATGCAGGCCGACTTCGACTTCGGCCGTCATGGCGCCTTGCTCCAAGTCGATCTTTCCCAAGGTGCCGCTGGAGGCCACGCCGCGTTCGTCGATCAGGGTGTCGGTGCCGGCCGACTTCGCGGTCCGTTCCCCAGTTTTCGCGCGGCGTCCGCCCCAGTTCGAGATATAGGCGGTGGCGCCGTCGGGGCTGAGCGCCACGTCGAAGGGCGCTACGCCGACCGGAATCTCTTGAATCAATCGGCCTTCCGCGAGGCTCACCACGCCCAAAGTATTGTTGCGGGACAAACAGACGTAAGCCGTGGCGCCGTCCGTCGACAATGCGATGCCGCAGCCGAAGGCGTTGTTCTCCGCCGCGTCGCGCTTGTCTGGATCTTGTTCCGGCCCGGGCAGATCGATGCTGTGCGTCCAGGTCACCAGCCCGTCGCCGCCGACGGCGCCCTCGAACAGGGTCCGCGCCGCGTCGGTCGCATACACGTGTTTCCCATCTTGCGATACAGCGATGCCGTGTAGCGAGCCGCCAGCTTCGCCAAAGGGAAGTGTTTGACGCAGCGTCCAGTCGGCGGTGTTCAGCACCAGCAGTCCGCGGTTGTCTTTCGCATACAGCGTGCGGCCATCCGGCGAGAGTACGAGGTCGACCGGCCGGCCGCCGAACGCCAAGGATTGCCCCGCGGGACGGACGTACTGCCCGCTGGCCACGACGAAACTTCCGTCCGCGGCCGGCGGTCCGACAACGGCGTCGTCCACTTCATCCGCCGCGGCGCGGGGCTCCACCGCGAGTGTCAAGGCGACGATCAACCAGGCGAGCAATCCGCCGATGAAGCAGCCCAAACAGATGAAAGTGCGAGGGCGACGCATGGGAATTCCTGCGAATGGAATGAGGTCTGAAAGGAGCCAGTCCGTAGACAGAATATACCTTGCGGCTGTGACGAGTTCGTGAGCAATTCGCGCAATGCGCTTTACGAAGTGCGCGCTCCTGCGACGGCGACCAGCGTGGCGAGCACGGCGTCGAAGTCGAACGGCTTGGCGATGATCGCGCCGCTTGCGCCGCTCGCCATGTTTGCTTCCACGAAAAGGCGATCCTCCGGTCGAGGGAAGTTTAACAGTGCGACGGTGGGCGTCCCGGGCCATGCTGTACAGAGTTTAGAGAATCGTTCGCGCCAAGCGGCACCGGGGGCATCGTCGTCCCAGACAATGGCGAGGATCTCACTGACCGCGATATTGTCGACTGCACTCAGCGGAACGGCGTCAATTCCGGCGTTGCGCAGCGAATCGACGAGCAACCGCGCCGCCTCACGTGAGTGCGCCGCAGCGACGCCGATGGTTCCCTCTAGTGCGCTTGGCGTGAACGACGTTACACCGCGAAGCACATCGTCTTCCCGACTGGTGCGCGGAAGTTGCCAGGCAGCACATTCGCCAGCTGCGAGTCGCGCGAGTTGCAGCCTCCACCAACCGGGGAAGGCGTGCCAGTAGACGCGAAGCTGACCCGGCCAGGGGGCGCCGGTGCGTGGCTCGCCTTCGCACAACGGTCCGGCGATCGTTAGGAACCGGGCCAGTGGCCAACTTAGCAGGAGCAATTCCAAGTCGCGCGGCGCGTATTCTCCCGGGACCGATTGCAGAAATACGCAAAGTTCCGGAGCGCCGTTAGCCTCGCGCGCCTGTTCCAAAGTCGTGTAGTTTGTCACCAATGCGTTAGCGCGCAACGTGGGCAGGATATCGCGAAATTCCGGGCGGTGATCGTCGCCAATCACGAACACGACGATTGGCGCGGGAATTTCCATGGTGTGTGACAGCGTAGTAACGCGAGATTGCTTACGGTGCGTCGGTCGCGACGACTTCGATGGACAGACTCCCCATCACTTGCATCACCGGCAAGAAGCTGGCGAGCGCCGAACCGTCGGCGAGATGGGAGTCGCTCAGTTTAATATGTCCGCCGCCGATGCCGCCCAGCCCGAGCGTGGCGTCGTAGGGAATCCATTGCCCGGCGACGTACAGCTCGTCCCACATGTGAAAGGCGCAGCCGGCATTTTTCGCGGAGTGCGTGTAGACCAGGCCGACAGCGACGCGAGCTGGAATTCCGGACGCCCGCGCCAATGCCGCCAATAATACGGCGTGTTCCGTGCAGTCGCCGCGATGGCTTTCGGCGACGTCCACTGCGGTGCCGAAGGCCTGCGAGAAATTCACTTCCTGAATGTACTCATGCACGAATTTCTCGATCGCCGCGGCTTGCTCCACGTCGCTGCGGGCGTCGCCGATGGCCTGCGTCGCGAGTGTGCGAATGCGCGCGTCGTCGCTTTGCACCAATGGATTTGCGGCCAAGTACGCCGCGGCCGGCGCCGGGTCTTTCTCGGCCGTCGGATCGGGTCGCAAAGCGATGACCGTCAACGTCGCAACGTGGGGATCGTCCGCTGCCGCGATCTGTTGTGAGCGCTGCGCAGGGAACGTCGCGACCGGGTCGCCATCATTGAGCCGAACGCGATAGGTCACGTGTTTCGCGCGATGCAAATCGCCGGCCGGCGCTGCGAGCCGCACCATTTGATCGCGGCCGATATCCGGCTGCGTATCGCCTTGTTGAATGCGCTGCGCCGATTCTGCCGACGTGCGCACCGTGAACATGCCAGGCGCTGGCTCCGTTTTCACGATCTCGCCGCGCTCGTTCATCCAGGCCACGACGTTCATCATCGCGCCGCCGGCGAGTTCGTGTTGGGCGTCGATCCGCAATAACTGGACGGAGGATCCTGCCAGGTCGGTCGATTGCCAGTCGCCGGCGATCAATTGGACAACCGCTCCCGTGGGTTGATCGAGCCCCGGCACCAGCGTGGTGATGCTGCGATTCTCACCGGCCTGCAAAGGCGCGCGCAGCAGGCTCTTGTTCACGGCGTCGAACCCGCCGTTGCCACCGGCCCACGGGATGGAGGCCACGGTCTCCTGGTCGCCAATGATCGTCTTGATGGTCAATTGACGGTTCGACACGCCGCCTTCACTGCGCACCAGCGCCGCGCCATGGTCGCTCGTGGTGGTGAACCGCAGCAATTGTCCGGCGTCGGTTTCAACACTCTCGATGGTGGATTCTTGCGTCGAACGCTGGCCGAATCGCAGCAATTCGATGTGCGTCGTCGTGGTGGTTCGCCAAAGTGTCTGGCCGTTATCCTCGATACGTTCGCGCTGCGTGTGCGCAAAACCGATCTGGCTCTTCTGCAGGTAGACGGCTTCCCAATAGTCCTCGGCGACGACGCCCAAGGCTTCCGGTGACCCGCTCCCTTGCGGCACAACTTTCTGGTCGCCATGGCTGTTCACGTCCTGGGGCGCCACGGCCGCCGGTGCGCAGCCCCACACGAGCCCAAGCCCGAGCAGCGCGACAGTCCGCCATTTCGATTTCATCCGAGCCTCCTCCGCCTCCTACCATACCCGGCCGCTGGCGCGGAACATACCGGGCCGTGGCGCTAGCGTTGGAGTCGAACGCCACGAACTTTCTAGCGGCATCGGCTCCCCCTCGCTGGCGCGTCGGGCTAGTATGGGCGTTGTCTAGCACAGTTGCCGGTCTGATTGCCTGGTTGTATTTCCATGTCCGAAATTGTGATCTTCGGCACGCGCAATTTCGCCGAGATCGCGCATTACTACTTTACACATGACAGTCCACACCGTGTCGTGGCGTTCACGGTCGATGGGCAGTTCGTGGAATCGTCGAGCTTCGCTGGCCTGCCGGTGGTGCCGTTCGAGGAGTTGGCGGACAAGTTTCCGCCTGCCGGTCACGGGATGTTCGTCGCCGTTGGGCATCAGCAGCTCAATTCGCAGCGCGAGGCCAAGGTCGCCGCGGCCGAGCAGGCGGGTTATGAACTGGTGAGCTTCGTCAGCACCAAAGCGGACGTCGCCCCGGATTTCGTACTGCAACCGAATACGATGATCATGGAACGGGCCACGCTGCAGCCGTTCGTGCGCGTGGGGCGCGATTCGATTATCTGGAGCACGACGCGGATCGGCTTTCACACGCAGATCGGCGATCACTGTTGGGTCGTCTGCGCACTGTTCGGCGAATCCTGCGTCGTGGGGGACAATACTTTCGTCGGCCTGAACGCCACGATCGCCCCGGGGTCAAAACTCGGCCGCGGCAACATCATCGGAGCGGGCGCGCTCATTACGAAAGACACGAAGGATTTTGAGATCTACCGCGGACAGGCGAGCACGCCGTCGCGCGTGCCGAGCACGCGGCTGAAGAGAATCTAGGGCTTAGGGAATGTCGAATTTCGAAATCCGAATGTCGAATCAAGCCCGCATGACGAATGTCTAATAGGTCAAACGACTCGCCACTTTGCACCTTGTAGTTGTAAGGGCCCTTTCGTCATTCAGACATTCGGCATTCATTCGTCATTCAGATTTAGAAATTCGTTGTTCTCAACAATGCCTTGTTTCCACGATCCTGCCGCTTTTGCCTTTGCCGCCGTGTTGGAGCGGCGTTGGGAGGAGATTCTGCGGGAGTATGGAGGCATTCGCGACGCCCTGGTTCCTTGGCATGAGCGCAAGCTGTACGAGCAAGGTTGGCAGGTGTTTGCGATCTTTAATTTTCCGCTGGGCGAAGCGGTCGACGATCATGCGGAGCGCTGCCCGGTCACCGCGGAGATCGTGCGCGAGCACATTCCGCGTCACGGCGCGGCGGGCTTTTCAGTCCTGGCGCCGGGGACGCGGATTCATCCACATCAAGGATATCAAGGCGAGTTCCTCCGCTGCCACTTGGGACTCGTTGTGCCGGACGGTGATTGCGCCTTGAAGATCGAATCCGAAGCGCGGCCCTGGCGTGCAGGAAAAGTGATGATCTTCGACGACCGCTACCAGCACGAAGCCTGGAACCTGACGGACAAGGAACGGATCGTCTTGCTGATCGACTTTGTGCCGTAGCAAGTTCGCGAAGTACTTTGGCGATGCGGGACCGTTGGCAAATACTGAAATCTGAACACTGAAAACTTCAAACTCCTCCGCATGCCTTCTCATCCACTTCCTGATTGGCAACTTGCTCCCGGCATGACGCGCGGGTTGTGGGAATACTCCCAGGCCGAGCATATCGCCGACGACTACGATGACTTCTTCGCCTACAACAGCCTGTTTGAGTTCGACGCCGAGGTGATCGATCGTCACTTTACGCGGCCAGGCCTCGTGGTCGATCTCGGCTGCGGGACAGGACGAGCCATTGTGCGACTCGCGCGGCGCGGGTTCCGTTGTCTGGCCGTCGATCTTTCCGAGCCAATGTTACGCGTCGTGGAGGAGAAAGCGGATCTCGACCAACTCGATATCTGGCGCGTGCAAGCCGACATGACTCGGATGGATTGGTTGCGCGACGGCGCGGCCGACTATTGTTTGTCGTTGTTCAGCACGATCGGCATGGTCCGCGGTCGCATGCACCGGCAACGCGTGCTTCAACAGGTGCGCCGTATCCTCAAGCCCGGCGGGTTGTTAGTGTTGCACGTCCACAATTGGTGGTTCAACCTGATGGACACGGCGGGCCGCGCGCATATCGCGCGGAGCCTGGTGCGCCGGATGTGGAATCGCGACGAAGAGCTGGGCGATCGGTTCTTCGACTATCGTGGCATCCCGAACATGTTCTTACATCTCTACACGCACCGCGAACTCACCGGCGACCTCCGCCTCGCGGGCTTGCGGATCAAGGAGATGGTCCCGCTCGCATTGACGCGCGATCGACCTCTGAAGCTGCCATGGCTCTGCGGCCGCATCCGCGCGAATGGCTGGATTGTGGTGGCGGAAAGAGTTTGAAGTTTGGGAATGGAGTTTGAAGTGTTCAGTTTTCAGTATTTGTCAGCAAACGGCTCGGCCGAAACATGCGGACTGTTTCTTCCCCACTGAAAACTGAACACTGAAAACTTCAAACTCCTTCCGTGCCGTTACAATCGGACCCCCTGCCGGCAAAGTTTCCGCCTTCCGCAAAGATTTTCTCAAGCTCGCAATTTGACTTCGTCCGGACTCGACCTAGTTTTGAGTGTCCGCGAAAGGCTCCCGCAAGGTGGCCTAACGCGAGGGACCGGGGGTTGCGAAAGCGGCCTTCGTTCCTGACGCCAGCCGGCCCGGACTCGCAATCAAAAGTTGAGGGCGGAATTCTCCGCCGAGCGAGTCCGGGATTAGGGCAGTGTCGACGGGGCCTGTCGCCTCAATGTCCTCGATAAGGGCAAACCGGTCGTAAGGCCGGGACGCAAAGCCAGGGGCCGATTCACGTCGGACGCCCGGTTGCCGAAGGGATGTTGATCAATTGTCGCAAGACGGTTGGTGAATTTTCTTGTTAGGCTGCGAGCGAAGTGAGGCGAGGAGTTGGATCTTTTCTTGGATTGGCCGTGGATGCGTGGCAGGCCAACGGCGGCGCGAGCCGACGTCGCATCGACATCAATCCAACCTATTCAACGCGGCGACCTATTTCTCGCGGTGTACATCGTTGATTTCCGCGGGGTCGCCTCAATCGACTGGAGAATGTCATGAAGAACTTCGCTTCGAAGGTGCAACGTTTCTTGGTCTCGGAAGACGGCCCCACCGCGGTTGAATACGCGGTCATGTTGGCCCTGATTATCATCGTCTGTTTGACGGCCATTAACTCGATCGGTACGAACGCGAACACCACGTTCGAGAGCGTCGCCGCCGAGTTGGCTCCGTAATCGTCGCATACTGGCCCGTCGCTCGCCGCGGACGTTTGGTCCGCGGCGGCGACTGCCGCTCACTGCGGCGACCTACGTTTCGCGACGCGCGTCGTAGCGTGCCGCGGGGTCGCCAATCACAGACATGACACCGGGGAATACCATGCAGAACTTCGCCTTGAAGGTTCAACGTTTTTTGGTTTCGGAAGACGGCCCGACCGCGGTTGAATACGCCGTGATGTTGGCCCTGATTATCATCGTCTGCTTGACGGCCATTAACTCGATCGGCACGAACGCGAACACCACGTTCGAGAGCGTCGCCGCCGAGTTGGCTCCGTAATAACGCACCAGGCCCCGTTGTGCCGGTCGTCGGGATGGCGCCGGCTGGGCAAGCTCGGTTAAGAAAAAACCCCCACGGAGTCCAGGGAACGGACTCCTTGGGGGGTTTTTTGACATACGCTTGCCATGACGACGCCAGCCACTGCGCCACGCCATCCTTCCCCGATGGCGCGGCCTAGCGGCTGCGAACGTCGCTGTTTGATTCCCCTAAGCATGCCTTGAGGTTGTGAGATGTTTGAGCCCCGCCTCCTCGCCGAAGCCTTCGCCGAAAACTGGAGCATTTGGGTGGTGACGATCACCTTGATCGTGGCCGCCGTTATCGACGGTTGGAAACTCAAGGTGCCCAACTACATCACCTTTCCTATGATTCTGTCCGGCTGGGTGTACTGCACCTGGGCGTACGGCTGGGAAGGGCTCGGATGGAGCCTGGTCGGCACGGTTGTGGGACTTGCACTGTTGCTGCCGCTCTATGCCATCGGTGGCATGGGCGCCGGGGACGTGAAGTTGCTGGCCGGCGTCGGCGCCTGGATTGGCGCGGGAGAGACGGGAATTCAAGACCTGTGTTTTGCCTTTGCGCTCTCGGCCCTGATCGGCGCCGTGATCGCCGTCGGGATGGTGCTGGTTCGCCGCAAGTGGGGGCATCACCATGCCCAGTTCTGGTCGATCCTCGCCGAGGTGTGGACGATCCGCAATCCGGAACAACTGGCGACGATCGCCGCCGATCGCAAGAGTTCGATGCTGCTGTTGCCGTATGGCATTCCGATCGCCATCGGCACGATTGTTTACTTCGCCTGGTTTGGAATGCTGCTATGAACGACACCCATGAACAACTGAAGTCCTTGCCGCGGCTTGTCTTAGACTCTGTTGAAGCCACCGCGGACCAGGCCCGGGGAACGGGCGATTTCACACTGGAGAAACCCTGCCGAAAATGCCGAAGAAAACGACGAGGCGCGGCAGTGGTGGAGTTTGCGGTCGTGGCGCCGGTGTTCGTTGCCATGGTGCTTGGCATGATTGAGTTCGGCCGCGCCTTGATGGTGCAGCAGATGCTCACCAACGCTTCGCGCGAAGGAGCTCGCGTCGCGGTGCTGGAAGGATCGTCGGCGTCGGAAGTCGATTCCGCTGTAGCGGAAAGGCTCACGACCATCGACGGCGCCACGGTCGTCTGCGATCCCGATCCGGCGGCTGCTGGTTATGGCGAAAGTATCACTGTTACCGTCACCGTGCCATTTAGTGGAGTAAGTTGGCTCCCATCGCCAATTTTCTTAGGGGGAGAAGACCTCACCGCTAGCACCGTGATGCGCGTGGAACGCGTGCAGTGACACGAATGACTGGCGGGGGCGCCCGACCTGAGTCGGACGCCGCTCGATTACCGAGAGATTCCTCGACGAAGATTTTCGCAAGGGGGGGCCCATGCGTTCGAAGTCGTTAGTGCTGTTGGCGCTCGCATTGGGCTGCGGCCTTGTGGCCGCGATCGGCATCAATCAAGTGATGGCGAATCGCGGTCAGCAATCCGCGCCGACCGAAACTCAGGCCATCTACGTCGCGATGAAGGACATTCCTTCGCGTGAGACGTTGAAGATCGAGGACCTCAAACTCGAAGATTGGCCCAAAGACAAGGTGCCCAAGGGCGCCGTCACCAAGCCGGAACAAATCGCCGAACGTTCGGCGAAGACCAAGTTCTACACCGGCGAGCCGATCCTCGAAACGAAGCTCTTTTCGCCGGACGATCCGGCGCTGGGCGCGAGCCGCCAGATTCCGCCCGGGTATCAAGTCGTCAGCCTCAAGGTGGACGACGTGACGGGGATTTCGAAATTGGTCCTGCCCGGCGACACCGTCGACGTGCAGGTCTTCATCCGCCGCAATCCCGGTTTGGGCGCCAATGAGACGATGACCGCCACGGTGCTGCAAAGTGCCAAGGTGTTCGCCGTGAATGAAATCTTCGACGGCGATCAGGCCACGGGCGAAGAAGGGACCATCGCCGCGAAGACGGTTTCGCTGCTCGTGGAACCTGACCAGGCCAAGCGGGTGATGCTGGCCGCGGAACTTGGCAAGATTCGGCTGACTTTGCGGGGGCCGGACGATAAAACCGAGTCGGAGAACACCATTGTCTCCATTCCGGACCTTTTGAATTTTGGTTCAGGCAAGAAGCCGACCGAAGACAAGGGAGGCGGGTTGTTGAGTTTGCTCAACACCGAGCCGGCGCCGGCTGCTGAGCCAGTGGCAGTCGTGCCCGCGAATATTTGGAACATGCTGGTGCTGGTTGGCGGCGAAGCGCCGCGGCAAGTACAGTTTCAGGACGGTGTGCGCCTCGACGGGGCCGCGCCAACCGACACTTCGATGCCGGCTCAAGCCGATCCGGGCGTGATTCCCAGCGTGGATCCGCCGCAGAACGAACCGGAACCCGAACCGCCGTTCGATCCGGCCGCCGACATCGATCCGGAGTTTGACCAGATCAACTAAAAGAACACCCTGGGGCGCGATGAACCGCGAGGTTCATGGACAGATCGCGCCCCGGGCATAGTCACGGACAGAGACCTTACTCACTACGGACAGTGCAAGGACTACACGGATGTTCCCACGTTCCCCTGGGCGAAGCCTCGCCCCGCGCTTGGCGCTGCTGACCGTCGCCCTGACGATCAGTCACATCGACCTGGCGAATGCCCAGCAATTGGGACGCCAGAGCATCGTGCATAAAATCGAAGCCGCTAACGAGCGGCTCGAACTGGTGGTCAACACTAGCCGCATCTTGACCTTGGGGGCGAAGATTCCCCAGGTCCAGGTCAACAACCCTGACGTGGTCGGCGTGGAGCCCTTGAGCGAAACTCAGGTGCAACTGTTCGCCAAGAAGGCGGGCGTCACGCAGGTCAACCTCTGGGACGAAGACAACAAACTGCACACGATCGACCTGATCGTGTTCGGCGACTCGCAGGAACTGCAATACCTGTTGCAATCGCAGTTCCCGAATGCGTCGTTGAAGGTGTTCCCTCTGGCCAACAACAGCGTCGTCATCTCCGGCTACGTGGATGAATTGGGCCAGGTCGAGCACATTACCGAGATGGCCAAGAACTATTATCCGCAGGTCATCAACAACATCAGCGTGGGCGGCGTCCAGCAGGTGATGTTGCACGTCAAGGTAATGGAGGTCTCACGTACGAAGGCCAGAAACTTGGGGATTGACTGGGCTGCGGTCAACGGTGATGACTTCTTAGCTTCCGGCGTGGGCGGTCTGATGTCCGCATTCGCGCTACCGGGCACGGCCGGAATCGTGCAAGGCCAGTCGGGTAGCGCCTCAATTCTGGCCGGTCCGAGCGCAACTGCCGCTTTCGGCGTTGTGGACGGCAACAGCGCCTTCTTCGGCGTTATCGAGGCCCTGCAAAGGAAGAACGTTGCGAGATTGGTCAGCGATCCGACGCTCGTCACGGTCAGTGGTCGCGCAGCCTCGTTCAACTCGGGCGGTGAGTTCCCGATCCTGGTGCCACAAAGCTTGGGGACCGTCTCGATCGAGTATAAGAAGTATGGAACCCAGATGGACTTCGTACCGATCGTGCTAGGAAATGGCCTCATCCGACTTGAAGTCCGCCCCAAGATTACGGAAATCGACCCGACGCTCAGCGTCGTGACGCAAGGCTCCAATGTCCCTGCGCTGAAATCTCGAGAGGTTGACACCGGTGTCGAAATGAGGCCTGGACAGACGCTCGCGATCGCCGGGCTTATCCAGCAGCGGAGCGAAGCACTGCACCGTGGCGTTCCTTTTCTTGCCGACCTCCCGTACGTCGGCGTGGCGTTCAGTCGCAAAACTGAGCAAATTAATGAAATCGAGTTGCTGATCCTGGTCACTCCGCAACTCGTTGAGCCAATGAACTGCGAAGAGGTCCCGCCGTGCGGTCCAGGCACCATGACGACGCTGCCGACCGATTGGCAGTACTACATGAAGAACCACATCGAAGTGCCGAAGTGCTGCCCGGACGGTTCGCCGTATCCTGGCGCTGGCAGCGAGGGGGAAGGCCTGATCCAGAGCGAGACGGTGGCCCCGGGCACGCAGCAACCAAATCCGGCGATGCAACCGGGCTCCGGCGACGCCCGTCGCCGCGTGCCAGCTACGGTTCCGGTGGCTCGCCGCCAGCAAAGTCGGCCCAGGCAGTCCAATCCGCAGGGAGTGCAAGTTCAACCCGGCCGACCGGCGCAGGCCTCGGCGGGTCAACGTCCCGGATTGGTCGGCCCCATTGGCTACGATGTAGTAGAGTAGCAACACAGGCTGCCACGAAGTGCCACACACGCGCGGCGGGCCTCAATGGCCCGCCGCTTTCGTTGGTGGTTGGGCGTTGTGGCCGCTCCCCTGGTTTCACTCCTGCGCTACATCGAATCATGAGCAACGTACTTCGCTTAGCCATCGTCGATCCCAAGGACGGAACGCGAGAAGCCCTGAAAACGATGCTGCTGGGCATGGACACGGCCTGGCTCGAGGCGGAATGCTCGCGCTACGAGTTCTTCGCCGACGTCGTGCAACAAACGCATCCGGACATCGGCATCGTCGCGCTCGATCACGATCCGAACAAGGCGCTGGATCTCGTCGTCAAGATCAACGAGATGTCGCCCGACTGCAGCATTCTCGTGCTGAGCGCATCGACGGACGGCAATTTGATCCTCCGTGCGATGCGGTCCGGGGCGAAGGAATTCCTCACGCAACCGGTCAAGCTCGAAGACCTGATTGGCGCGATGACGCGCATTCGCGAACGCCGCTTCGGCCGTGGCGAATCGAAGTCGAAGGGGAGCACCGTCATCGCCGTCACGGGCGCCACGGGCGGCGTGGGCACGACGAGCGTAGCCGTGAACCTCGGCTGCGCCATCGCTCGCGATCCGAAAAACACGGTCGCGCTGGTCGACCTGGACCTTTGCCTGGGCGACGCCGACGTGTTCCTGGACATCATCCCGGACTACACGTTATACGACGTCTCGCAGAACGTCACGCGATTGGACTTCTCACTGTTGAAGCGATCACTCACGAAACATTCGTCCGGCTTGTTCCTGCTGCCGCGCCCCGTGCAGATGGAGGACATGCAACATATCACGACCGACGATTTGACGCGCGTGATCGGGCTGCTCAAGGCCACGTTTAGCCACCTGGTGCTCGATCTCTCGAAGGGCTACAGCCCGCTCGATATCGTGGCGTTGCAATCGGCGGATCAGATCCTGATGGTGACGCAGCTCGATTTGCCGTGCCTGCGAAATATCGTGCGATTGATGACGTCGTTCAACGAGATGGACGGCATCGCCGACAAGGTGAAGATCGTCGTCAACCGCGTCGGCATCGACAGCGGACAGATCAGCTTGAAGAAAGCGCAAGACACGATCGGGCGCGAAATCTTCTTCCAACTCCCGAACGATTTCCGCACTATGGTCGACGTCCGCAACAACGGCGTGCCATTGCTGGACCAGGCGCCGCGCGCGGCGATCACGCTGGCCATCAGCGCACTAGCGGAAAGCCTCACCGGCGCCAAACCGGAAGAAGTAGCTGACGCCGACCCTGGGAAATCCAGCAAGAAAGGCCTGTTCGGCCTCTTCCCCGGCAAGAAGGCGGCGGCGAAGTAAGCGCCACGCTTATCACATAAGTCACTCGGCGCGCGTCGCTTGTCGCGGCAACGAATATGGCGGGTGCCTGGGGCAGGGGCGGTGATTGCGGAGTTACTATGGTCCAACTGCTGGGGCTTCGTTGGACTTGTCAACTAATCGCCACGATGCCCCAGCCGATTCGACTTTGTGGGGTTCATTAATTGCCTCAGCCCCAGGCACCCACGCTGAATTTTTGACTCGATAGTTGATATTTGACAGAACGCTCTCTCTCGCTGGCATGTCGCACTATTGCTTCGATTCTTCGCTGGCAAACGCCTGTCGGGCCGCTTCATAGACTTCCTTGAGCGGCACGTTCTTCTCGTCCGCCACGCGACGGCATGACTCGAACTCTGGCGAGAAGCTCGGCGGTTGGCCGGTGATGAGGCCGAGTTTGCCTTCGATCGGTCCCCAGTCGGTCGTCACGGTATGGGCGGCGCGATCGAGCTTATGCCGACTGACCGGCCAGCGCCGCACACCGAGCGTCGATGTTTCGCGGAAGAGGATCTTTTCCACCTTGGGGATCAACGGCGCGGCGCAGATCACGCTCAGAATTACGCCGGGCCGATTCTTCTTCATTTGAATCGCGGTCGTATAGACGTCGAGCGCGCCGGCTTCCCAGAGTTTCGTGATGGTGTGCCCGATCACTTCGCCGGGGACATCGTCGAGGTTCGTCTCCACGACCCAGACGAGGTCGGCGCTGAACTCGCCTTCGCGCGTGCCCACGAACAGTCGCAGCACGTTCGGTTGCTCGGCCAATTCGCGCTGCCCCGCGCCGTAGCCGATGGCCTCGACGATCATCGCCGGCAGGCCGCCGAATTCATCCACGAGCGTAGCCACGATCGCCGCGCCGGTCGGCGTGGTCAATTCCGATTGGACGTTGGAATCCAACAACGGCACGCCCCGCAACAACTCCGCCGTCGCTGGAGCGGGAATGCTGCACAGCCCGTGCGCGATCTGAATGCGGCCCTGCCCTGTTGGAATCGGAGAGCAGACGATGCGATCGACGCCGAGCAGGTCCCAGCCGATCGCCGCGCCGACGATATCGGCGATCGAATCCACCGCGCCGACTTCGTGGAAATGCACTTTGCGGAGCGTCGATCCATGGACCTTGGCTTCGGCCTCGCCAAGCTTGGTGAAAATCCGCTTAGCGAGGTCCTTCTGCCGCTCGCTCAACTTCCCGGCGTCGATCATGTCGACGATGTGATGCAAATGTCGATGGGCGTGTTCCGGCTGGTGCTCGACAATGACCTGCGTGGCCCGAAAGCCGTGCTTCTGGACCTCGCTGCGGGTAATGCTCACGCCGGGCAGGCCGAGCGATTGCACGCCGTCGTTGATGGCCGCCAGATCGACGCCGGCGTCGACTAATGCCCCGAGGGTCATGTCGCCGCTAATGCCGCTGGCACAATCCAAGTAAGCAATCTTCACGCCGTGGGGCCTTTCTCAAAGAATTCCGACTCAACGCGAGTCCGCTCGGCGACTCGCCAGCACTGCATTATGGAACGCCCGCGGTCGGCCACAACCCGGGAAAACAGCGCCCAGTCAGCAAGGATGGATGCGTCTCCCGCGCGGGTCCGGTATATTGTTCGCGACGCATTCGCACATTGCCAACTCAGCCGACGCGGGACTTCCAACCATGAAACGATTGACACACAGCCTACTGCTTTCCGCCTGCGCGATGTTGCTGGCGCCGTCCACGCTCTGCCTGGCCGCGGAAGCGGTGAAATTGGAAAACGCGGTCTCGCCTGGCGCCAATCGTGCAGACGAGCCCTTGGCGGCGGAGTATTCGCTCGACAAGGCGGTGCATTTTCTGGATTCCGCCTCGCTCACCTGGCTGAATGAGCGGAAGTGCTTCACGTGCCACACCAATTACGCGTATCTCTACGCGCGCCCCGCGACGTCGTCGGACGCCGTCGCCCATCGCCAGGTGCGCGAGGCCGCCGAGCAACTCGTGACATCACGCTGGCCAAGCGAAGGTCCACGCTGGGATGCGGAGATTATCGCTACGGCCGCGGCGCTCGCCTACAACGACGCCGCCACGACCGGCGAGTTGCACGCGACGACACGGACGGCCCTCGACAAGATGTGGACGGTGCAGCGCGAGCACGGCGGTTTTGATTGGCTGAAGTGCGAATGGCCGCCGATGGAATCGGACGATCACTACGGCGTGACATTGGCCGCCATCGCCGTCGGAGTGGCGCCAGGCAACTACGCCGACACGCCCGAGGCGCAAAAAGGAATGGCCGGCATCCGTCGCTATTTGCGCGACAATCCTCCGCCCACGCTCCACCATCAGGTGATGCTGCTTTGGGCGGCGAGCTATCTGCCCGACCTGCAGACGGACGAAGAAAAAGCCGCCACGGTCGCCAAGTTGTTGTCGCTGCAAAAAGCCGACGGCGGCTGGGGCCTGGCCACGCTCGGCGATTGGAAGCGCGGCGATGATCTCGCCCAGGACCTGGAATCGAGCGACGGCTACGGCACAGGTTTCGTGATTTACGTCCTCCGCCGCTCAGGCATGCCCGCGACCGAAGAAACATTGCAGCACGGCGTGCAGTGGCTCAAGACGCATCAACGCGAAAGCGGACGCTGGTTTACGCGCTCGCTCTACCAGGACCACGAACACTTCCTCACCCACGCCGGCACAGCGATGGCGGTGATGGCGCTGGGGGAGTGTGAGAAGTAGTTGGAAGTTTTCAGTGATCAGTTTTCAGTAATTAGATTCGACGACTTCTGGGTTACGGTCGCACCGCGGTGCCATCGCGACGGCGTACGGGCGTCCAAAAGCCGGGGTTTTCCGGGAGCGGGTATTTCGCCGCGAGTTCCTCGTTGAGGTCCACGCCGAAACCTGGTTTCTCGTTGACGTGCAGGTAGCCATTCTTGATTTCCGGGCAGCCTGGGAAGACTTCCTTGAGCTTGTCGGAGAATCGCGGGCCTTCCTGGATGCCGAAGTTGTGGATCGCCAGATCGAGGTGCGCGTTGCAGGCGTGCCCGACGGGCGAGACGTCGCTCGGGCCGTGCCAGGCGGAGCGCACGGCGAAATGTTCGGCCAGCACGGCAAGCTTGCGAGCCGGCGTCAGACCGCCAATTTGCGAGAGATGCACGCGGATGAAATCGATCCAGCGATTCGTGATCAGGTCGACCCATTCGTGCGGGTTGTTGAACAACTCGCCCATCGCAATCGGGCAGGCCGTTTGTTGACGCAGAATGGGAAAGTACCCGTTTTGCTCCGGAGCGAACGGATCCTCGATAAAGAACGGCCGGTACTTTTCCAGTTCCTTGACGAGTTGAATCGCCTCGATCGGATTCACGCGCTCGTGAATGTCGTGCAAGAGTTCGATCTTGTCGCCGAGCGTCTGTCGGATGTGATCGAACAACTTCGGCATGGCCTTCAAGTACGGGCCGCTATCCATGTGATCGTCCGCGGGCAGCCCAAAGCCGGCGTCGCGAAAATCGGGATTCTCCGAGAGATGCCCGGAGCCGTACGAACCCATCTGAATGCGCACATGCCGGAATCCCTGCTCGATGTAGGATCGCGCGCTGTCTTCGACTTCCTTCGGCTCACGCCCGCTGGCATGCGCGTACAGGTCCACGGCGAAACGGCATTTGCCGCCGAGCAATTGGTACACCGGCATGCCGGCCCGCTTGCCCTTGATGTCCCAGAGGGCCATATCGAGGCCGCTGAGGGCGTTGTTCAGCACCGGCCCGTTACGCCAATAAGAACTGGTGTAAGCGTTCTGCCACATGTCTTCGATGTCGTCGGCGCTCCGATCGCGCGCGAACGGATCGAGGTATTTTTCCACGGCTTCGACCACGGCCAGCGGTCGCTGATTGAACGTGGCGCAGCCCAAGCCGTATAAGCCCGGCTCGTTGGTTTCCACTTTTACGACGACGAGCCGTACGCGATCCGGCGCAGTAGTGATCGCCCGGACCTTGTTGATCTTGAGCGGCGGGAGGCCCTGTGTGGCGGCTTCCGCGGTTTGTGCGACAGCATGGTCTCGTAAGGCCAACGTGGCGGCTCCACCGAGAGCGCAGCCCGCGAGAAGTTGACGACGTGAAAAGATGGATGTGGGCGACATGGACGTCTCCAGAGTGCGTGCGATGGCGGCAGTATAACTGGGCGTTGACGCTAGTCCACCTTGGCGGACGGCTTTATTTTCGTGACGTAGTACCCTCAGATGCTTGCCACGCTGGTGGCCGGTTGGACACAATACCAACACACGCGGACACTTCTCGAATTCACTTCCACTGAGGCGGACTCATGCAACGGCGCGATGTACTCAAGGCGGGCTTAGGCGGTGCGGCGTCTCTGTTGGCGATTCAAACGCGGGCGTTCGCCCTGGCCGAGGAAGCCTCGCCGCGCGTCGCATTGATCGGGTGCGGGTGGTATGGGAAGACCGATCTGAACCATCTGATGCAAGTCGCCCCGGTCGACGTCGTCGGCGTTTGCGATGTCGATAGCAAAGCCGCGGATGAAGCGTCGGAAATTGTCTCGACACGACAAAAGTCCAAGCAGAAACCGCCGACGTACGGCGACTACCGCAAACTGCTGGCCGACCAGAAGCCTGAGATCGTGCTGATCGGCACTCCCGATCACTGGCATTGCCTGCCGATGGTCGAGGCCTGCAAGGCTGGCGCCGACGTCTACGTGCAGAAGCCGATCAGCTATGACGTCGTCGAGGGCCAGGCAATGGTTGCCGCCGCGCGCAAATACAACCGCACGGTCCAGGTTGGCTTGCAGCGCCGCAGCACGAAGCACTTGTTGGAAGCCCGGGATCGCTACATCCGCAGCGGCGCGCTCGGCAAGGTCGCCTACGTTGATATCCACAGCTACTACGGGGCCGGCGGCGACTTCCCGGCCGCGCAAGCGCCGCCGGAGAACCTCGATTGGGAGATGTACGTTGGGCCCGCCGATTGGCGCGAGTACAGCCCTGGCATTCATCCCCGCGCGTGGCGCTCCTGCCGGGAATTCAGCAACGGCCAAACCGGCGATCTTTGCGTCCACCTGTACGACGTGGTCCGCTACCACCTCGATCTCGGCTGGCCGAAGAGCATCTCCGCGACCGGCGGGATGCTGATGCGTGGTCCGAACTCGACATCGAACATGCACGACACGCAAACCGCGCTGTTCGACTACGGCGACACGCAACTCGTCTGGACGCAGCGCAATTGGGGCGCGAATCCGGAGCCGGATTATCCCTGGGGCGCGACGCTCTACGGCGACAAGGGGACGCTCAAGCTCAGCGTCTGGTCGTACGATTTCATCCCCAAGGGAAGCGGCGCGCCCGTGCATGTCGATTGGCTCGACGAGACCGCGCAATATCCCGAAGACGCGCAGCACAAAGAGACGGAGATCTTCGCCGCGCCGGCCACCCGCGCGCACATGAAGAATTTTCTGGAGGCCCGCCGCGATGGTCAGCGCCCGGTCGCCGACATCGAGCAAGGGTATATCTCGTCCTCCTGTTGCATCCTGGCAAACCTTTCGATGGAGCTCGGCCGCAGCCTGAAATGGGACGCTGAGAAAGGGCGCGTCGTCGACGACGAAGAGGCGAACAATCGCCTGGCGAGAAAGTATCGCGGGGATTGGAAACATCCCACGCCGGAAAACGTATAGTCGGGCTGGTGTCGAGTTACAGTCGAATATCGCGCAACGGCTTCGGAGGCGGCGCCGGGGGATCGTTGCTCGGCGGCGGAGGCGGAGCGTTGCCTTGCGGTGGCGGCGGATCGGTGACGCCGGTGCGGCGTTCGGTCCATTTCCAGCCCATCGGGTCGCGCAATTCGCGCTTCGCCAACAGCGCCCAAGGCGTGTCCGGATGCTGTTCGATCACGCGCGTCAGCAGCTCCTGGGCCTGATTGGCGAACTTCTCGATCGTGCTGCCGGCGCTGATTTCGTCGTCGCTCCGCAGCACCCAAGTGTCGTCGCGTTCTTCTTGGAATGTCATCCCCTGTTCGGCCTTGGCGAGCATGGCGTTGTAGCCTTCGGTCCGCGCGCGGGCGGCCAAGACGCGACCCAGCGCGAGATCATACCCGGCCTGCCAGCGCAGGTTGGTGAGCTTCGCGCGATCCGCTTCGCCGCGTTTCAGGATTTCGTGAAGCTGGCGCAGCTTCGGTTCGAGAATCGCCGCGGCGCGCTGGGCGACGTCCAGATCGCGCTTCAATTGGGCCTCATTTTGCACCGGGAAGAAGAGCCGCGGATCCTGCATCGGATCGACGAGAGAAAATTCCGCCGCGTCGACCAGCGCCACGCAGGCGCGGTTTTGATTGAGTTTCGACTGATACTTGTCCAGCGGAATGTATTCGGGCCGATAACTTCGCATCACATCCGGCTCGAAGAAGAACGCCAGGTTCGAGGCCATCAGGTCAGTGCGCCCGCCACGGCCGCCGACTGCCGCGTTGTTGGGATGCACAGAGAAGTAGATTCCGCCGGTCTCGTAGCACAGTCGCGTCAGGGCATACGGGCCGAAGCCGGAGTCGAGTCGTTCGAATTCGTCGTCGCGCCCGCCGGAACCGATAAACGCGAGCTGCACGTTTTCCGGCCGCACGGTTTCCGGCCCCTGTCGCACAGGCAGGTAGCGTTCCGATTGATCGAAGTTCGGGTCGGTATCGCGGAAGCGGACCAGGATTTCCTCGCGCCCGAATGGCGCCGGCACACCGACGATGTAGACCGGGATCTGCAATCGCTGGCAAAGCAACGTCGTGGGATCGGCTAAATCCTGATCGTCGCCGCACTCGTCTGTGAAGATCACGATCATCACGTTGCGCCGCTCGGCGGCGTTTCCCTGCCGGAAGCGCCGGTACCGTTCGGTGCTGAGTTTCACGGCATTAAACACGTGCTCCACGCCGGTGGGATCGTTCTCGATGCCCTTGATCGCCCGCTTCATGACCTTCACGTCGGCGGTCGGTTGCGGCGTGAGAAACGCCACGTCCTGGCCGAAGGCGACGATCGACGTCAGTAGCGGCGTTTCCGCGTGCTTGGTGAACGCCTCGTTGCCGCTGGCCTTGAGCGCACCGAGCTCTTCGTAAATCCGCTCGAACTTGGCGTGAATTTCCTCGCGCTGCGGCTGCAAGCTGGCCGATTGATCGAACACCCAGACGACCAGCGTCGGACGCTGTTCGAGCGAATGCAGGATTTCCTGCGTGATACGATCAATCGCCCCGGTGGCCGCGGCGACGGATTCGCCCGCCTCGCCTTTGATGACGAGCGTTTCATCCAATCGCGGCGCGGTCGGGATCTCCGTGCTGAGATTAACCGTGACGGTCGGGGCCATTACCTCGACCGGGTCGGTCATCCGCGGCGATTCGGAGATGTCGTCCAGGTTCGGCGCGAGCGCCACGGCGCTGTTCAAGCCGGACTCGCCCGCGGCCCCGAACTCGGTAGGGACGTCGCTGGCCTCAACCCGCAGTTCCTCGGGCGTGATCGGCTCGTAGTCGATCGAGTTGATGACCAGCGTCGATTCACGTACGGGCGATTGCAACCAGACGGCCGCGAGAATAACCAGGGCCGCCATGTGAAGCGCCAAACTGATCAGCCACGACCAGGTTTCGGAATCACCGAACCCCGCGGTCGTGCCCGACATTGCGCTCCAGTAGCTTCGCACCCTGGCCAACACAGCTCTGTTCCTGGTCGGTAGTGTCTTCCGGTCGCCCGTTTGATTATCGCGCCGATCGGCATATCAAGCAACAGAGGCATCCATTTTGGAGCCGGGAGCGTGCTAGGAGAGCCTTTTTCTCGCGAATTCAAGCGCTTCGCCGCGCGTGCGGATCTCGCCCAGCAGTTGGGCGTCGCGAATTGCCACGAGGGCTCCTGCGACGCGGGGGCCTTCGACCATGCCCAGTTCCGCCAAATCGTGCCCGTTGACCAGCGGTGGTGGATTCAGAGTTTCAGTCGGCAATTCGAGCTTTTCCTGGCAGTAGGCAATGTCGTCCAGGCTGCCGCGACCGGTGAGCGCCATGGCATGCGCCAGTTGCAGCCACTCGGCGGCCAGCGGCGCGACTAGTTGTCGTTGCAGCTTGGGCCAGGGCATGGTGGTCGCCCCTTGCCACAAGACTTGGTGCCGCACCAGCCATCGGATTTCCTCGATCTCTTGTTTCGAGAGCTTCCAGCGCCGGCCGATGCCTTCCGCCTGACGAGCCGCTTCTTGCTCCGGCGCCGCGTCGTCTGAGTTGCTGAGCGGGATCGCCAGGACGTGCAAGACGGCCGCCGCGACGAGCGAGAACTTGGGTTGTTCCACGGCGCTCACCACGCGTAACAAATAGTGCCAGACGTCGCAGGGGCCTTCGGCTAGCTCGACCGATTGTCGCCCGATCAACGCCGCGATTTCCGGCAGGATCTGCGGCAGTAGCTCCGCCTCCAGCAGCAATTCCAAGGCGCGCACCCGATGCGGATCCGTCCACATCCGTCGCATTTCCTGCGAGATGCGTTCCGCGCTGACCACTTGAACTTGCGCAGCGGATTGCCGGACTGCGGCCAGTGTTTGCTCCTCGATCGCAAAGCCGAAATGGGCTCCAAAGCGGACTGCGCGGAGCATCCGCAGTTTGTCCTCCGCGATCCGCGCGAAGGGGTCGCCGATGGCGCGAATGTGTTGATCTTCCAGATCGGCGCGCCCGCCCACGTAGTCAATCACTTGTTCCGTCAACGGGTCGAAGAACATGCCGTTGATGGTGAAGTCGCGGCGCAGGGCGTCTTCCCGAGCGTCGCTGAAGGTCACTGCGTCGGGCCGTCGGCCGTCGGAGTAACCGGCGTCGCAGCGAAACGTGGCGACCTCGATCTGTCCCGCTTCCTTGGGACCGAGCACCGTAATCACGCCGAATGCGGCGCCGAGGGGCAACGTGCGTTTCTGCCCGAAGACTTGGCGGATTTGTTCCGGCCGGGCGCTCGTGGCGACGTCGTAGTCTTTGGGCGTGCGCCCGAGCAAGCGATCGCGGACGCAACCGCCGGCCCAATAGGCCACGTAGCCGAAATCGCGCAGCTCGCGCACCACGCGATGCGCGAACGCGAGCTGGGCATCAGGGTCGTGCGTCTTCAAGGGCGGATTCCCGGGGGGCGTGCGTGCCATCAGAATACGCGACACGCCTGCCGGCAACAGGGTGCGCGTTCCTGGATGGCTCCGACACCCTACCTGGCAGTTCCGACGCGGATCCGCGTTCCTTCTTGCACCGAGAGGCGGATTTCCTCGGCCGCGACATTGAGCGGGAAGTACGTGCCGCCGATCTTGGCCTGATGCAGCGAGCAGCCTTCCAGGTCCATGTGCCGCAAATCGCAGCCACGCAGGTCGGCGAGCTTGAGATACGCGCCGCGGAGGATTACCTTGCTGAGGTCGGCTTTGCGCAGGTCGGCGGCTCGGAGGTCCCCCTCGGTGAAATCGATCGTGGCCCGGCCGGCGGTCATCCGATGAAACGCGTCGACGTCGCCGGCTCGCAACGCCCGAAAAGCGTCGTCGTTGATGAATTTTGGCTGGTTCATACCCTTTTTCTCCCGAATCGAACGGCACGCCGAACCTGGAAAAGCATAGGTCACACGGCGGAAATCACAGGCGGCCGCGACTTCTCCTTCCAGGGCCCACACAATTTCGCCGCCGAGCGCTCGAATAGCTGTCCCGAGGATCGTCACAACCCCTCCCTGAAGAATTAGCCATGTACGCTTCCACCGTTGTTGGCCGGTTGGCCGTCCTCTGTCTGGCACTCGGCATTACCTCGCCGATCGGGGCCGCCGAACCGGACGGCGAATCGGCCACGGCTGGCGTCGGCATTTGGGAGGGAACGCTCGACGTGGGTGCCGCGAAGCTGCGGCTCGCGTTTCACTTCGAACGCGATGGCGACGGCATATGGACCGGCAAGATGGACAGCCCGGATCAGGGGGCGCTGGGATTGCCGCTCGATACCGTGGTCTGGAAGGACGGCGCAGTCGAATGTGGGATGCAGGCCATTCGTGGAGGTTTCAAGGGTAAGCTCGATGCGGATGGCCAGCAGCTTACCGGCGAATGGAGCCAGGCGGGGCAATCGTTCCCGCTGGTGCTCAAGCGCGTTAAGGAAGTCACCAAAGTCGAACGCCCGCAGGAACCGAAGCCGCCGTTTCCATATCGTGAAGAAGAAGTCGCCTTCGACGGTGCGAGCGACGGCATCCATCTGGCGGGCACGCTTACGTTGCCGCCGGGCGACGGTCCCTTTGCCACCGCGATTTTGATTTCCGGCTCCGGGCAGCAAGATCGCAACGAGACGGTTTTCAATCACAAGCCCTTCTTAATTCTGGCGGATGCCCTGGCGCGCCGCGGCATCGCGGTGTTGCGCGTCGACGACCGTGGCGTGGGCGGTTCGTCCGGAGAAGTCGCGAAGGCCACAACGCTCGATTTCGCCGACGATGTGCGCGCTGAGTTGAAGTACCTGCAAGGCCGCGCGGAGATCGATTCGCGGCGAATCGGGCTGATCGGGCACAGCGAGGGCGGGTTGATCGCGCCGATGGTGGCGGCCGGCAACTCAGATGTGGCATTCGTCGTACTGTTGGCGGCGCCAGGCGTCACCGGCGAAGAGACCGTCTACCGGCAAAGTGAACTTATCTCCCGGGCGATGGGGGCCGACGACGCGGCGATCGCGCAGAATCGGTTACTGCAGGAGTTGTTTTTCGGCATCCTGCGCGAAGGGCTCGACGAGCAGGCCACCGAGGCGAAGCTGGAGGCCAAGCTACGAGATTTCGTGAAGGAAACTTTCGCCAAGTTACCCGAGGCGGAACGCGCGAAGCTGGACACGCAGCAAGAGTTTCTCAACCAGCAGATCAAAGTCGTGCAATCCCCGTGGTTTCGTTTCTTCTTTGCGCACGATCCACGCACGGCGCTGAGCAAGCTGCGTTGCCCGGTGCTGGCGCTCAACGGAGAAAAAGACGTACAGGTCGACCCGAAGCAGAACTTGCCGGAACTGGAGAAGGCGCTTGCCGCGGCCAAGAACGACGACGTAACGCTGCGAGAAATGAAGGGCCTGAATCATCTCTTTCAGACCTGCAAGACCGGCGCGCTGTCCGAATACGCGCAACTGACGGAGACGTTCTCGCCGGCGGCGTTAGAGTTGATCGGCGATTGGGTGGTGGAGCGGACGAAGCGATAGACACGAGCGTCAACGATTCTCCCAATACGCCTCGTCGCGTTTGGCGTGCGCTACGGCGATGATGACAATTTCGTCGTCTTTTTGGCGGAAAATGATGGAATGCGGGAATCGACGAAGTGATATCCGCCGTGTGTCGTGCAGGTATTTTTCGGCCCACTCGGGCTGATTCACAGCCGAGTCCTGGGCAACTCTTAGTGCTGCACGGAACTCTTGGGCCGCTTTTTCACTGCGCGCCGCGTACCAGTCGAACACTTCAGCAATTTCATCGTACGCTTCTGCTTTAACTTTCAGACTTAGCTTTGGCATATCGCTCGGCGAGCCGTCGCTCGACTTCCTCCCAAGTTAGCAAGACCGCTTTTCCCGACTCCAGATCTTCAACGCGCCGGCGAATTTCCTCGGCCCAGGGATCGCTACGGTCGTGCGTCTCGGCGGCCTTGACGCTTTCCATAAGCGTCGCGGCCAGGTCGGCGCGATCGCTGAGCGGCAGCTTGAGCGCGGCCTGATAGAGTTCCGTGAGGTTTGTGGACGTTGCCATATTAATAGCTCCTGGTCGATGACCGCTTCGCGACGAATCTATTGTACCACATGGGCGCAGCATCGCTCATGGCCTTTCTATCCCTCCGGGTTCGCTCGTTCCACGACGCGAACGTCGATGATCTGATCGTGAGGGCCGGACGCCGCTTGACTGGTACTTGCGCCGGTGCCGAAACCGGTGGCGCGAAATTGAATGCGGGTGCGGGCATAGCGGCGCAGCAGTGCTCGGGTCGGCGGGAACACCAGCGAGATGCCGATCAAATCCGAAAGCACGCCGGGCGTGATCAGCAGCACGCCGCCGGTGAAGACCATCAGGCCGTCGACGAGGGAATCGGCCGGCATGCGGCCCGCGTTCAGATCACCGTGAAAACGGTTCCAAGCCCGCCAACCTTCGCGCCGCACGAGCCAGGCGCCAAATAGTCCGGTGCTGATTACCACGCCCAACGTGGTCTTCCAGCCGAACAGATCGGACACGTAGATCAACAGCGCCAACTCGATGAGCGGGCCCAGCGTGAACAACAGGAACAGTCGACCGAACATCGCGCTGCCAAGGAGGACGTAGGAACTCAAATGCGGATGTGAATTCTACGCCGGTAGAGCCAGTAGAGGAGGGCGAATCCGAGCGCGAATTGCACGAGGGCGTTGACCAGCATCGCGCTGGAACCCAGGGCCTCCGCCACGCCGCCGCCGACCAGGCGGTCGGCCAGGTCCTGAAAGGGAACGAAATTCGTCGCCAGGTAAATGACCAGTGGATTCGCCCCAATGACCACGAACGGAAACGCCCAGGCGCGGAAGCCCCAGACGTCGATCAGCAGGTAGAACGCCGCGAGCAGCAGGCAACTGTATCCACCGGCTGCGAGCACAAAGCTCGAAGTCCAGATGCTCTTGATGATCGGGAACGATTGCCCCCAGCCATAACCCGCGGCGAGGCACGCCACGCCGAGCAACGCGATCGAGCCGGCCTTGCGGCTGCTGGACCAATCGCAGCGTTGCAGTATTTGTCCGCAGAAAACGCCGAGCAAACAGGTTCCTACGGCGGGAATAGCGCTCAGGATGCCTTCGGGATCAAAGCCCCACTCCTTGAAGTGCGGCCGACCGATGAGCAACTGTTGATCGACATAGCGCGTGAGATTGCCGAGCGGCGAGTAGTCGCCCGCGCCATAGTCGGGCACCGGAATGAACGTGAGCGCCGCCCAATAGCCGAACAGCGCCGCGACGAACCAAGCGATCTGTCCCCGCGGGCGGAAATATAAATAGATCAAGCCTGCGCCGAGGCTGGAGATGGCGATCCGTCCGAGCACGCTGAAGACGCGGATATCACTCCAGCCGGAACGCATCCCGCCGTTGTAGATGATGCCGAGTAGAAACAGGATCGCCGCCCGCCAGGCAAGGTGGCCGGCAATGGTAGCACGGGATTCACCCTGCTCCAGACGGCGCGAAATCGACAGCGGGAGCGAAATGCCGGCGATGAAGACGAACAGCGGGAAGATCAAATCGTAGAAAACAAAGCCTTCCCATTCGACATGCGTCAATTGCCGCTGCACGCCCTCGATGAAGCGCGATGGCGAGAGGTGGTGCAGGCCCTCGACGATCTCTTCGGCGGCCACGATCCAGAACATGTCGAAGCCGCGCAGGGCGTCGAGCGAAATCAACCGTCCGGGCGTTGCGGCCGGCGCGGCTTCCGGTTTATTCACGGATCTCTCCGGGCAGGATTTCCGAGGTTTGTTCACCCAGCCACGATTCTAACGCGTCAAGCGCTTCGCGGGCACGGCCAAAACGCAGATCGGTTTGGATGTTTTTCAGACGAGCGACTTGTGCCGGCGTGAACGGCACGGCCGCGCCGCGCGGCGGCGTCTCCGGCACGAGGCGTTGGGCGATCGCCGCGACCAGCGATTCGATTCCCTGCCCGGTAAGGGCGCTGGCCAGCAGTCCGCCGCCGATTGTCGGCGTTGCCGAATCGAGGAGATCGCACTTATTCCAAACGACCAAAGGCTCGCGCGCAATTTGACTTGGCAACTGCAGTTCGTCATCAGAACCGCTCGTGGCGTCGCGAACCCAGAGCAACAGATCAGCCTGCTGTAACTCTTGCGCAGCGAGCGCGACGCCGGCGCGTTCGATCGGTTCTGCCGTCGCTCGTAGGCCAGCTGTGTCGACCAACAAGCACGGCCAGCCGGCAAAGGCGGTGATTCCGGTGACGAGATCGCGCGTCGTGCCGGGCTGATCGTGAACGATGGCGCGGCCGAAGCCGAGCACTGCATTCAACAAACTACTCTTGCCGACGTTCGGCGACCCTACGAGCGCGACGCGCCAAGTTGTGGTCAAATGCAGACCCAGTTCGGCGAACGATAACAGTCGATCGATCGCCTCCACGGCCGTCGCCAGATGGTCATCGCGGATTCGTACCTTCAGGTCCGCGAGTGCGCGTACCAACGCGCCGGCGTACTGATCCCACAAAATCGCCGCGGCCGGTTTCGTGGTCGCTTCTGTCAGCGCGCGAAACGCCGCCGCGCGAATCGAGTCGCCAGCCCTATCGCGCCAGGTTTGCACGGACGCGCCATGTTGGGCAAGGTCGGCGAGAATCCGCGCTGCCGCCGCCTCGCCGCCGTGGCAATGCACCTCGATCGTTTCCTCGTCGACACGACAGACGACGACTTCTTCTCCCGATTTGCTGCCCCAGCGGCCGTACATGATTTGCGCCACGGGCGCTTCCTGAAGTGCTCTTGTGCCGGCGGGAAGAAATGACTGCGCCACACATGTAATGGCACCGTGCCCAGTTATCGAAATCGTTGCTACTGCGCCGCGGCCGGGCGGAGTCAGTAGCACCGCTAGCGGAGCAATGTCGCTGTTACACGCTGCGTTCATCAGCGCCTCGGGCGGCTAAGGCGATGCCGGCCAGCGTGAGGTGCGGCTCGTGCCGGGCGTCGTTGCCCAAGAGATCGGCCACGACATGCGAGCTGCCGCCGGCAACAATCACCACGGGCTGCGCCGCCAGTTGTTCCGTATATCGCGCGACCAATTCCCGAATGCCGCCGACCGCGCCCCAGAACAAACCGGAGCGCATCGCTTCGAGGGTTGATTTCCCGAGCGCGTTCGGCGCGCCGTCCAACTCCGCCAGCAACGGTAGCATGTCGGTGAATTGATTCAACGCTTTCGCCGACGTCATCAGTCCCGGCAGAATCGCGCCTCCTTGAAAGGCGCCATCGGCGGAAACGAGATCGACGGTGATGGCAGTGCCGAGGTCGACCACCACGGCGGCGCGGTCCGCCGGGCGCAAACGATTCGCGGCCACGGCGTCGAGCAAGCGATCGACGCCGACCATGTCCGGCAGTGGCAAGTCGACGCGCAATGGCAAGTCGCCGGCTGCCAGCAACATCGTGTTGGCAATCGCGCCGCGCTCGCGCAGCAAATCGATTAGCCGCGACTGCGCGGCGCGATTCACGCTGCCCAATCGCCAATCCAGCTCAGCCGGCGCCACGCCGCCGAGCCAGTCGTCGAGTTCGGTCCAGTCGAGCGCATCCAAGGTCAAGCGTAAGGTGCGATCCGGCAATGGAAAATCACTCGCCAGCGCATGCTCGAACCAACCGAGCTTGATGCGGCTATTGCCGACGTCCACGGCGATCAGCGGCCGAGTGGGGGTGGCGGTCATGCAGGAAATGTTGGCGCTAAGAACGAGAACGACACGAGTTTGGCGTGCATTTACCGGTCGTCGGCGAAGCGGCGGCCTTTGCCTTCGAAGCGTGGGAGCGAACCGATGGTCACGCAGCGCACTTCGATGTTCAGTCCTAGCCGGAGCCGCAGTTCCTCGGCCACGCGGGCCGGCTGTTCGAGGCGATCTTCGATTTCGACCTCGAGCTGATCCAACTGCGCGGCCTTGAAGGCGCGGAGCCGGTATTCCAACACTTCGGGGAAGCTGCGGAGAATTTGTTCCACGGCGCTTGGGAAGACGTTGACGCCGCGGATGATCATCATGTCGTCCGTGCGCCCCAGCACGCCTCCTTCGAGCAACACGAAGCGATTTGCATACCCGGCGGGCCATTGCGGGCGGACCAGATCGCCGGTGCGGTAACGAATCAACGGGCCGCCGTAGCGCCCCAGGCTAGTCAGCACCAATTCCGAGAGTTCGCCAGCCGCGGCCGGACCGCCGTGTTCGATCGACAGGAACTCCGCGATGAACTCGCTTTCCACGACGTGCAGGCCGCGACGTTCACTGTCGCTGTAGCCCCAGGGACCGACTTCTGTCGCGCCGCTGTGATCGATCACTTGGGCGTTCCAACAGGTCGCGATTTTTTCGCGAATTATTGACGCCGAAGCGCCGGGCTCGCCGGAAAGAATCAGTTTCTCTACGCCCATGGTGCGCGGATCAAGTTGATGATTCTCCGCGACTTCCGCGAGGTGCAGCGCGTAACTCGGCGTGCAGAGCAGGATGTTCGCGCGCAGCGTGCGAATGAGTTCCAGCCGTTGCAACGACGTCATGCCACCGCCGGGCGCAGCCAAGGCGCCGCGCCGCGTGAGGGCGTCGAAGGCGCTCCAAAAGCCGATGAAGGGGCCAAAGGAAAAGGCCAGCAGTGCGCGATCGCCCGGCGTGATCTCAGCCGCGTCGAGCGTGAACTGCCAGGTGTTGACCCACCAGTTCCAGTCCTCGGCGGTATCGAGCACCATAATCGGCCGGCCGCTGGTGCCCGAGGTCTGGTGATAGCGGACGTAGCGCTCTACCGGATAGGTCAAGTTCGCGGCGAAATCGCCATGATGCCGACGATCGATCAGCTCTTCCTTGAAGGTATGCGGGAGTCGATCGAATTGCTCGAAGGATTCCAGCGGCAGCGAAATCCCGTCAAGCTTTTCCGCGTAGAGGCGATTCGTCGGCAGAATGGTCGCCAGCAGCGCATTCAAGCGCGCCAATTGATGCTGGCGCAATGCCCAAGGCTCCAGCGATTCCAGCTTTCGGCGTTCGAAAAAGGCGGCGTCTTTCATCAAGTTATCATACCGGGACCGACACAGCCCGGCCAGCGCCCGCTGACACTAGCCCGTCGCGCCAGCGCGTGAGAGTTGACACCGGAAAAATACTTCCGAATGAACTCTCAGCGACGTTTTGATGGCTCATTCGCGGTGTCGTTGAGGGTTTGATCCTGACAATGTTCGCAGGGTCAACTCTCCCTCGCTGGCGCTACGAGCTAGTGTTGGTTGGCGACACGTTCGAGCCGCGCGCCACTATTCCGCACAGGCGATGTGCGGCACACTGGGGCGTCGATTCTTCCAAAGGATGCCTGATGCCTGACGCTCCGCGACGTGGTTCTCTGTTGGTCATCTTCCTGACGGTCTTTATTGACCTGTTGGGTTTCGGGATGGTGTTGCCGCTGCTGCCGATCTACGCGAAATTGTTGCCTGAGATGCGCGAAATGACCGCCGGCCGGCAGGAGTTGACGGTTGGGCTGTTGATGTCCAGTTTTTCCGCGATGCAGTTTCTGTTCGCGCCGCTGTGGGGACGGTTGTCGGATCGGATTGGGCGGCGGCCCGTGTTGATGGTCGGCCTGGCCGGTTCCGTGGTGTTTTATACGTTGTTCGGCCTGGCCGCACAGTGGGGGAGCTTGACCTGGTTGTTCGTGGCGCGGATCGGTGCGGGTTTGGCCGGCGCGACGATCTCCACCACCCAGGCGTACATCGCCGATTCAACCACGCTCGAAGGCCGCTCGAAGGGCATGGCGCTGATCGGCGCGGCGTTCGGACTGGGCTTTACGTTCGGGCCAGCGCTCGGCGCGTTGAGTCTATGGCTGTCCGGCGAGGAGGCTTTGAGCCCTTGGCCGGGCTATCTGGCCGCCGGGCTGTCGGTAATCGCGCTCATGATGGCAGTGTTTCGCTTGCCGGAATCTTTGCCGCCGGGCGGCGCCCGATCGGAGCACAAGTTGCTCGACTGGCGCGCACTTTCCGACGCAATCTCGATGCCGTCCGTGGCGCTGTTGATTCTGGCGTCGTTCGTGTCGATCTTCGCCTTTGCGAATTTCGAGTCGACGTTGTCACGGCTGTTGCTCTACAAGGCCGACGCCGCGCAGCAGGTGCAGGAGCACGGGACGCATCATTTTCCGGCGCAGCTGCTGCTCGTATTCTGCTACATCGGACTTGTGCTTAGCTTCGCGCAAGGGTTCCTGGTGCGCCGTCTCGCGGGCAAGATCAGCGACGAGCGCCTGACCACCATGGGCGCGACGGTGTCGATCGTGGGCTTTGGTTTGCTCGCGCTGGCTAGTTACCAGGTGCATATCCCGAGTTTGCTCGGCGCGCTGACGGTCGCCATTGTCGGCTTCGCGATGGTTACGCCGTCGTTGAACGCGCTGATTTCGCGGCGCAGCGATCCCGCCCGGCAAGGGGGCATTCTGGGCCTCAATCAGAGCGCCGGCGCGCTGGCGCGGATCGTCGGCCCGGTGACGGGCTTCTCGTTGCTCGGCTGGGCGCATGATCGCCCTTGGGGGCACACACTGCCTTATTGGGCGGCAACGGGGTTGATGATTGTCGGTGCGGCCTTGATCGCCGTCGCCGTCCGCAGCGGGAAGGACTTTGGCAAGTAGCAATACTGCGGCTGAGACTGGCACGCTCATCCGCGTTGACTTACGCTTAGCGGCATGCCTTCGCAGCGCATTACTCGACCGCTCAGCCCTCGACGTCGCGCTTGGCGGACGGCGCATGTGCAGGCGGTGCTGTGGTCCGCCGGCAACGCGCTGACCTCGGGCACGCCGCTTTATTTTTTGGCGATGGAGTTTGGCGCGAAGAATACTGTCGTGGGCTTTCTACTCGCCTTGCCGACGCTACTAGGCTTATTGCGCTTGGCGACGCCGTGGGTCATCCACCGCACCGGCGGCGACGTCAAGCGCGCTTGCGTCGCGTTGATGACGGCGAGCTATCTGGTGGCGATCGGCATGCCGGCCGTGGCTTATCTCGCCGGCGCGGCGCAGCTACAGCGTCCGCTGTTGGGCTTGATCGGGGTGCTTTGCGTTCATCAGACGCTGGAATATCTGGGACTCGTTGCGCTGTACGCCTGGTTGGGCGATCTTGTGCCCCGGCGGATACGCGGCACGTACTTTGGCGCGCGGCAGTTCTGGCAACTATCGATCGAGATTCCGGTTATCCTGCTGAGCGGCTACCTGATTGACGCCTGGGGCAAAGCGCATCCGGAGGCGAAGCTTGTCGCCTATGCCGTCGCGCTGGCGATTGGCGTGCTATTCCTGTTTGCGTCGGTCGGCGCATTGTTGGCGCTGCCTCGGCCCGGCAATTCTCCGCGCCGTGCCGCGACTTCGTTTCGTTGGCGGGAAATCCTGGCGCCGTTCGCGGACTCGCGGTTTCGGCGATTGCTTTACTACGGTTGCTGGTTCTCCACGTTTAACGGTTTGACCGCATCGCCGCAGCAGACGTATCCGCGCTGGATCTTGGGACTCGGCGTGTTCGAGATGAACGCGTTGCGGACCGGGATGCGGCTGGGGCAGTTCGCGCTGAGTCGGCCCGCCGGCGTGTTGTGCGATCGCCTCGGACATCGTCCGGTGTTGATCGCGTCGCAACTTTGCGTGGCCGCCGCGCCGCTGTGCTTTCTCATGGCGACGCCTGCGCATCGCTATTGGATCGCCGGCGCATTTCTGTTGTGGTCCTGGTACGTCGGCCTGAACGTTGGCCTGCCGAGCCTCACATCGGGTTAAGGGCAAGGATGGCTCATCGTCAGGGTTGCCTTGGCAACCTAAACATCGGGCGATGACCTCCACTATTCTCCGGTCATCTTTCGACCTGGCCACGCGTCAACGCAAGAAAAGGTCTGCAAAGGCACTCATTACTTGCACTCATTGAACAAAGGAGATGTACAAGCTGTACCAGTGCGGTCTAACGGTTAGTTGCCGCATACGATTCACGCAGTCACACACCAATCCAAAGGCAACAGCTATGGAAACCCCAAGGAAACCCAGACCGCGATATGGCCCGGCGGCTGGCGAGATTAGAAACCCGGGAGAAGGTCATCACTCCTTCCCCCGGGCATGTGCGGGCCAGTTCAAATTGCCCAGCGTTCAGTCAGTCAGTCCAACGTCATTATAGACGTGGCCGGTCGCTTGGCGGAATGGATGACGTCAAGTGTCCAACGCAATGTATGAGGCGGCCTGCCGCTACAAGGAACTCGGCTGCGAGGTGATCCCGCTGCGTCGGGATACCAACACCCCAGCCATTCGCTACAAGTCGATTGTTCGTAATGGTGGCTTTAGTGCCACTGAGTTGCGAACTCACTTCGCCGATGATCGCCACAACATCGGATTGCTTACCGGCTCCGCATCCCGGGGCTTGATGGCCATCGACCTGGACAACTATGCGGCCTATCGAGACTTCGAAAAGCGGCATCGCAATTTGGCTAAGTGTCTGCCTTACGCCATCAGTCCAAGGGGCTGGCACTTTTACTTTCTCGGCGTCGAAGGTCAGCGTGATACTCACTCGTATCGCGTGGGCAATTCTGAACGCTCACCGGTCCATCACATTAAAGGCGATGGCAACTACATCACTCTGGACCCAAGCTGGCGAGAACCAACGCCCAAGAAGCCACACCAACGCCGCGAGTATCGCTGGGTCCGTCCACTCCCCGACCTCTCGCAACTCCCCACCATCCACCCCCACGACCTCCTACCCAAGGCTTTGCTGGGGACAGGCGGGGCTATTTCATCCTATCAATACGATGCTTCTGGGGGGGTGGCTCTATCGATGTGGTTGGCGGCTCGTGCGGCGGCCGTGCGATATCAACCCCTGGGTCGGAGAACGAGAGGCAGGGCACTGTTCGCGTTCGTGCGATACCTGCGTGGCCTGTTTGGCGACGCCGTCACGGTGAACCAGTTGTCGAATGTATTCGCCGATTGGCATGCTCGGATTCAGTCGAAGGCCTATGTCGAAGACAAGAGCTACCAGTCGAACTGGCGGCAATTCTGTTTCGCGTGGGAGCACGTTCGCCTCAATAACCGTCAAGCATTGGCCCGGCTGATCGCGGCCTACGATCCCGCTCCCGAGGCGTCTGCGGCGGAACGAGTGTGGCATCTCTGCCAGGTCCTCGGTGCATGGAACAAAGGCAGGTTTTATTTGGCTGGCGAAACCGCCGCCGGAATCGTGGGATGCAGTCAACCTTACGCGAGTAAGTGCCTTCGCGAATTGGTCAAAGAAGATCGGCTCGAAATCAGCAAGGGTTGCGATCGGTGGCGACGCAAAGCCAAGACTTATCAACTCGTTCTGGGAGGACAACATGACTAAAGGCAGGGAAGCCAATTCAAAACCCAGGCATACCTGGATTCCGGCAAAACAGGCTGAATGGCAAATCACGGCGATTCGTCCATCGCCAGAGAACAACCGTGTCTATCGACCGGTGCTGCCCGACGATCCAGAGATTCAAGACCTCTCGGCAAACATCAAGGAACGCGGAGTGCTGCAGCCGCTGGTGATCTCCGAGGATGGCTTCATCATCTCTGGGCACCGTCGACATGTAGCTGCCCAACTGGCTGGGTTGATTACCGTCCCGTGTGTTGTCGAGCCGATCCGGCATGACGATGATCCCGAGGCCTTCCTGCAGTTGCTCGTCAGTCACAACAAGCAGCGGGTGAAAACCCATGATGAACGAGTCCGGGAAGAGTTGGTGAACATCGACCCGGACGATGCCTACAACCGGCTGCTGTCCCATCGACACAAGCGGTCGAAGATCGAGATGGCTCCGATGGCGATCCTGGGAGCAAAGACTCGCTCTGAGATTTCGGCGGCCAAGCAGCCATTCCTGGCTGCGATCAAACGGGTGCTGAACGACTTGCAGGACTTCTGGCCGCTGTCGGATCGCCAGATTCACTATGGGCTTCTAAACGATCCTCCCCTCCGTCACGCCCGCAAACCTGGCTCACGATACGTCAATGACAAAAAGTCCTACAACGATTTGGTGGATCTGCTCACCCGTGCTCGCTTGGCCAACGAAATCCCGTGGAACGCCATTGACGATGAAACGCGGCCGGTGGAAGTCTGGAGCGTTCATCAGGACCCCAGTGGGTTCATTCGGGCCGAAACCAGCGAATTCCTTTTCGGCTACTGGCGTGTAAACGGCGCTTGAATTGTGCAGCGCTTGGCGGTTGAAAAGTGTGGCGCTCGGGGGTGAACGGGGTTTAGTTTAGGGACGCTGGAGGGGGAAT
>JAWXBP010000378.1 GCA_034440135.1 Planctomycetia bacterium | reverse complement strand
TTCTTTCAGCGGAATTCGCCGTGAATGAAGTGATTCCGTCGCCCGCACGGCACCCCGTCAACAGCAGGGACCATCTTCACCGCAGCACGGTCCAGCCGATTCCGTCGTCTCCCGATAGGTGGTCCCCTTCGTCTCGCGCGGGTCACGCAGCTTGGAACGTCGGCAATCGAATGGCTGGGCATCAGTGAGGCAAACTGCTTCACGCGGTTCAATCGCATCGAACTGACCGGCATACGGAGCACATTGCAGTAGGTGAAACGTCTTGTCGCAGACCGCCATTCGCGCGCCACGCAGGTAAACATGTCCGTCATCGTCCTCAACCTTCTTGAATGGTCCCCGATAGACCACGGCCTGATTCCGTTCCAGGCAGGGGCCTTGTTTGCCCTTGTGGGCCACAACGGTCACGGATCGGAACTCGATCCCTTCCACCGTGCGCCAGGGGTCGCGTTGCCGCTTGACAATCTCGATACCGTGAAAGCCGGCTTCTTCAAATGCTGCCAGGAACTTGTCCTCGCGGAACGCACCTGAGATGCACCCGGACCAAAGCTCCGGCTCGCGCTGCATCGTTTCGGGAACATCTTCATCCGACACGATGTCGCTGATCGCCGCTCGGCCGCCCCGCTTCAAGACGCGAAAGATCTCCGCGAACAATTGCCGGCGGTCCTGTTGCCGAACCAGATTCAGCACGCAGTTGGAAACCACACAGTCCATCGAATCGTTGGGAATCATCGGCTGCTCGCGACGGAGCCGATCTTCCAGATTCCGCAGCACGAGCCAGCTCGCCGGGTCATGCACGGGGTGCTGCTCAAGGTCGCGCCCCAGCAGATCGAGGTCGAGTTGTAGATCCTGAATCAGTCCATAGCGGAAATCGACGTTGCTGAACCCCAACCGATCCGCCACCTGCTGCTGGTACTTGCGCGCCAATCCGAGCATTTCGCGATTGCAATCAACACCGATCACCCTCCCGCGTTTACCGACCACCTGAGCGAGGATGTAACACAACTTGCCGCCCCCCGAACCAAGGTCGAGAACCGTCTCTCCCTCGTTCGCGAAGGGAGTCGGGTCGCCACAACCGTAATCGCGTTCCACGATCTCCTGGGGAACCACCGACAGAAAGTCCGCGGCGTATTCAATCGGGCAGCAAAGTGATTCTTCGCGCTGCTGGGCTGCGGCGGAATATCGCTGATAAACAGCTTCCTCAGGGGCCGTTGTCTCCGTGACTTCGCGCTGGGGCATCTCGTCGTCCTTTTCTAATCGAACGTGGACTGCACTCGCCTTTCAGTAGGCCGCACCTTACGGCCGTTTCGGACTTCCGTCTGTGAAACGGGGCACATTCGCCGAATTCCCTACCCACCGCCGCTCATGATCGCAATCAATCTCTTGCGAATTACTCCCGTAGCTTCTCTCCCTCGCCAAGTTCAGGGCGCAATGTTACGTCTCGATTGAGGCCTAACTCCTGTTGCTTCGCAGGGGACGATCCGCTCGGCGGAAAACCTGCACGCATTCGCAGTTCACGCCATTTCAGCTTTAGGTCGGCCCAGCGATGGCCTGGCGCCTGGTATCCGTAGGCTCGGTAACGCCCTGGCTCAACCTTGTCCTTATTCCGCACAAAGAGGGTGAAACGCGACACCCAGCCATCGAATTCCGCCAGCACCCGGTCTTCGGCCGCCAGATGTTCCGCCTGATTGTCGCTGTATTTCTTGCCACGGCCAAATTCCTCGTAGTGCCAAAGGTTTTCCGGCACCTCGACGCCGCCGTAGCGGCATTGCCACACAAGCGGAGCATAAGCGTGGCGCATATCCTCAAACGGTTCTTCGTCTGGATCGAAGTATTCTGGATGGCGTAGGATCTTAGGCCGTCCTGTTGATTCCAGCTCGTCGCCTCCACCATCGCCATAGCAGAAAAACGCCGCGGTACGTCCCTCTAAATGATTGAGGCTCAACTCGTGCCACTCGGGAGAATGTTCTAATTCGCGAGCTTTTTCTGGATCTTTGTGATCGATCAGATCCTCTTGAGGATTTCCGCCGTTCATGCACACCAAGCGATCAAACATGAGTTTCAGATTGCTGGTGGGTGCGTACCAGTTGACCGGACCGATGATCGCCCAAGCATCCGCGAGATCGAGCCGCGCGTACAGATCTAAATCCCACATCAAGTCGGGTTCGTCCTTATGGTTCGACTCGTAGCAGTTGCAGGGCCAGCAGCACAGAGCTATCGACGTAGAGACGCAGGCGTTGCAACTCTGGATTCGGGCGCGCCCGTAGACATTGCCCAGATCTTCCAGGTCGATCTCCCAGTCCGGCGGCAGACCATCGGCCATGCGCAGCATCAGCATTCGCGATTTTGAATCAACGCCAGGGCAGTTGTACTGCCGCCGATCCGACCCTGAAAGTATCAATACTCGGAAGGGGCGCTCGGAAGGAGGCAACCTACCGTTATCGTCATTCGGCTTCATGGCAGATCGCTTCCAAGAAAAGACACGAGCTGTGCAACAACTTGATCGGGTTGGTCGAACATGACGAAATGACGTGCATCGTTAATGCGAACAAACTGCGAACGAGGGATGTCCCTGGCTAATCGTTGCCCATACTTTACAGCCTGAAACGTGTCGTCCTCGCCCCAAAGCACGAGAGTCGGCAAATCGAGGAGAAGTAGCTGATCGCTAATTTCTGTCGTTAAGTTGGTGTTGAGTGCTGCGGCATTGCGGATCAGCGACAGCTTTCCAACCTCCGTCCGATAGGGGGCAAGCAGGCCATCGAGCACGTCCTCCTGTGGCGACCGCGCAAAGCCCTGCTTAAGCGCAGCGCGCAGCAAACTAAGAGCGGCGGAAGCGGAGAGCTTGCGATTCGCATCTGGATGGCCGAATTGCAACATGAGTTCAATGGGCCAAGAGTCGTAACAGACGGTATTCAACACGCAAAGCCGGTCGACCCGGTTTGGGAATAGCGTGGCCAAACGTAACGCCACTCCGCCTCCGATGTCATGGCCGACAATCGCAGCCGTCTCAATTCCGAGCTTACCCATCCAGGCATCAATCACCTCAGCTTGACGCGAAATTGATCTATCGAATGAATCGCGCTTGTCGGAGTAGCCGAAACCGAGCATGTCCGGGATGAGAACTCGATGCGTTTCCGCAAGAACTGGCGACACGCCGTGCCACAGGTATCCCCAGGTGGGAATACCATGCACGAGCACGACCGGTTTGCCATTTCCATGATCTACATAGCTTAAGAAATGCTCGTGCAGTTCCACGACCCGTTGCAGTTGCTGGAAGTCGCGCCAATTCATACGGCACCACCTTTGTGAACATGGCGGTCGGGAGCGGGGAATGGAGAGCTCGCAAGGTCTTCGCCGGCTTGGAAGTCGTGCTCCAGTAATGCAATGTTTAAAATGAGGTTTGGCAGCAAGCTTTCAAAATGGTCGGTCATTGTGACTATCTCGTCCGTGTCCTCACCTAATTCCTGGATGCGATCTCTGCTCAGCGAGATTGAAAGCGGAAGCGCACGCGCCGCAGCGCGCGCCAGCTCGAGCAGTTGGATACTCGCCTGAGCGTAATGGTCCTGCTGGATAACAGGTTTCAGCTTGTGCCAGGCACCCGCAAGATAGTTGGGCCAAAGCGCCAGCGTTCGATAATCGCTGTTGATCGATTTCAGGGAAAGCGTCCGCTTGATGTCGGTATACAGCTTATTGAGATTATCCTCGTGCGGCTTCTCCGATTCCATCTCCAGGGCATACATCTGATGCGGCGCACCCAGTTCGACGAGTTTCACGGGGCGCTTTGCGTCCCCCGACCCGGTCGACTCGCCGGCAAGCGCCAAGCGAACTGCAGAAGTAAATACCAGTAGCTTCGGATTGATGTATCGATAAAGCCTCAAAGCGGCGCGGATCTGAAATGCCTGGCTTTCTCCGAGTCGAATCGCGTTCGCACCTTGGAGAGGGCCGAGGGCATGGGCCGCGTTGGCAGCTTCGATGCGTAAGCAGTCAGCGGCCGTCTCGAAGTCGCGGGTCTCTGCGTTTGGACGAAGAGCGTCCCACATTACAGGAAAGAACTTCTTGTAACCGGCCCAATCGCGAAAGTTCAAATTGACGCCCGTCACACGGAGCACCTGCTTGATTTCATGGTAGACGCGTTCGACTTCCCCGTCGGCCTCATGCTCCGCGACAGGCGTCGGCTTTCCCAGTCCAAACATTGATGATCCTTTTGAAGGGCACGTATTACTCACGCCGTTACCTAAGAAGACGCTCCCTAGAAACGTCTGTCGGCAGTCGTATGGAGGCGCGACCATCAAGCAAATGTTGCTCGGTGCGTTGGCTGGCGAACGGCATGGCAAGTACCTGCGGCAGCGTCACATCATTTGGATTCTGGTAGGCAGGCACGCCAATGGTGATATCATCCTGGGGCACATTGAGCCGCAATGTTCCATGCAGCCAGTCCCACAGTGTCAGCCCGCTGGACAAGTTAGAATTCTGTTCATCCGAAATAATTGAATGATGAATTCCATGCATCCGCGGCGTCACAATCACGAAGCAAAGCCAGCGCTCAATTCCCAGGGGGAGGCGCACGTTGGAGTGCTGGAACATTACTTCCAGGAGTGTGGCTGTTTGCCAAACGGAAAGAGCCAGAGGCGAGACGCCAATCAGTAGAATCTGACCCACGCGCCAGGGGACGGAAGCGATGAGCTCTGAGAAGTGAAAGCGAATGGCCGTAGAGGCGTCGAGATCCAAATCCACATGATGTGGCTGGTGGCAGCGCCACAGAAACGGTACTTTGTGAAGCAGAATATGCCACAAGTACAGGGTGTAATCGAGCAACACAACGGCCAGTCCCACTTCCATCCAGAGCGGAAGTGACAAATACTTCATAACGCCACACTTGCGAGATTCGACCCAGGTACTGAGCGGGATTGTGACCGGCATTTCGGTGACCTGAATCAGCGCTCCACCGAGTGCCGCGAGGGCCAGATTTCGTGCGCTTCGGCGGACCTTGGATTCCACACTTTTTCGTAGCGGCCAGTGCCTCTCTAATACGAGCAGGGTGGTAAACGAAATTCCCAAGATTGCGCCGACGAGCCAGCCTGGCAGTCGCTGATTGCTATTCATTTCCGCGCTCCTCGGTCTGAAGTTAAGCCGGCTTGATTCTCCTTGAGCCCCGGCCTGATCCGTGAATCGGCAGCAGTAACAACCCGCGAGAATCCAGCTACTCGCAAAGGCCCGCCCTAACGCAAATCTCATGCCTCGTAATTGGCGAATCATGGGCTCGCGGTCTCAGGGGCCACAAAGTCGAGTGGTTCCTCGCTGGGCGGTAGGAACGGGACACATAGGAGTGACCAACCGCCGCTCCGCTGACCACCACGATACTTCGGGTCCCCACAGTAGTTGTTTCGCCGCAGTGGGCGGAAGTCGCATCGGGATTCAACGCGTCCACGTTAGCCATTTCTTGAATAGCGATTTAACAAACGGTGTCAGCCGCGCGCGGTTAAACTGGTCGCCGAGCTTGCGGATCGCCTCGGCTTGAGTCGGATACGGATGAATCGTGCTGCCGATCTTCTTCAGTCCCAGGCCGTGCGTCATCGCCAGCGTAATCTCGGAGATCAAGTCTCCCGCATGGCGCGCGACAATTGTCGCGCCCAGGATCCTGTCGGTCCCTTTCTTGACGTGAACTTTAACAAACCCGTTGTCTTCCCCATCCAGAACTGCCCGGTCGACCTCGTGGAACTCTTGGATGAACGTCTCGACTTCGATCCCCTTTTCTTTGGCTTGGCTTTCGTAAAGCCCCACGTGGGCGATCTCAGGCGTCGTGTAAGTACACCAGGGAATCACCAGCGACGATGATTTCTTTCGGCCCCAGAAGAGCGAGTTCTGAATCACGATGCGAGCCATGAAGTCGGCGGTGTGCGTGAACTGATACGGCGAACAGACATCCCCCGCTGCGTAAATCATGGGGTTTGTCGTCTGCATGCGTTCATTCACGGTCACTCCCTTTTTGGCGTGCTCCACGCCAACCGCTTGCAGATTCAGATCCTCGATGTTGGGTGCTCGGCCGACCGAAACCAACAGTTTGTCGATCGGTTCGTCATATCCAGTGCCGTGCGAATCGACCGTGAGCCGGATTCCACCATCGTTCTTGATCGCCAGGTTCTTGCCACAGCACAGTAGCTTCACGCCATCGCGCGACATGGCCTGTTGCACAATTTCGGCCGCATCACGGTCCTCGCGTGGCAGAATGCCGTGTTCCGCCTCGACCAGGAACACCTCAGAGCCAAACTGAGCGAACGCTTGAGCCATCTCGCAACCGATCGGTCCAGCGCCAATCACGCCAAGTCGTCGGGGAAGCTCAGTCAGCGAGAACAATGTTTCGTTCGTCAGATAGTCCACAGAGTTCAAGCCAGGTACCGGCGGGGCTGCGGCCCGCGCGCCGGTTGCGATCACGGCACGCTTGAAGTTGAGCTTCGTGCCGTCCACATCGACCGTGTTTGAATCCACGAACTTTGCCTGCCCAAAATAGACATCCACCCCGAGGTCGCGGAACCGCTGGGCGGAATCATTGGGACTGATGCGGGCGCGCAGCCGTCGCATACGTTCCATTGCCGCAGCGAAGTTGACTGTGACACCTTCCGGAACGTCCACACCAAACTCACGCGCATGGCGCACGGTGGCTGCGATGCGGGCCGCGCTGATGACACCCTTGGAAGGCACGCAGCCGACATTCAAGCAGTCGCCGCCCATCAGGCTGCGTTCGATCAACGCCACTTTGGCCCCCAAGCCGGCGGCTCCGGCTGCCGTCACCAGGCCGGCCGTTCCCGCTCCAATCACGACCAGATTGTATCGCCCGTCCGGTTTCGAGTTCACCCAGTCCAAGGGATGAACATTGCGAACCAGCTCCTGATTGAACTCGTCCGCCGGACTGGTTTGCGGAACCCCCTCGATTATCGGCTGATCCGCGAGAATCGTGCGCTCTTGATGAATCATCGAGTCCTCATTTTTATGGTCAACGAGCCTGTTTGTGTTTCAGGCTGTTCAATTTCCAGTCGTACGGCAGCCATTCAACCGTCGGCGACGAGCCGCGTTCGAGAGCTTGTTGCAGTTCCGGCGAGTAACGTGCGGCGAAAGTCGCCGCTCTGCCGGCGACCTGTGCGAAGTCGTCGCCATACCAGTCGTAGAGTTTCGTGAGGTGGAGCAGATTGGATTGCGCGTCGAACTGAAACCATGTCGCTTGATGATGAACGTACTCGGACTGCTCGTTCAGTTGCTGGCTCAGTCGAGACGGAATATAGGCTTCGTTGCGCAGCGGCGGGCAACCGACGGCGGCACAAACCAAGGCAAAATGCACGCGCGGTTCGATAAACTTCGGCCGAATCTGCTCGTGTTCGATCTGGTTCAGGCTCCACACATGCCCGCCGACGTTCCAGCGGACCGCGTCCCAGCGGTCGGAGGCGGGAATGTCCATGATGGACTCGATCGGCAAATGTTCGACGATCAGCTTCAGCGTGAAGGCATTGTAGGCGTTAATCAGCAAGACGAGCTTGTCGTTGCGTCCCATCGCGTCGAAGGGCGCGGCGGCAACCGCGTCGAGGTATTCGTCCAGCTTGGCTTCGTCTGTTTTCAGACCGTCGTAATCGACCCAACCATCCGCATCCACGCGCTGATGAAGCAACGTGTCGAACGCCGACTGATCGAATGACGGCCCCGCTGGGGCATCGGCGTACGCCTCTTTCATTTCCACGCGAGGCGGTCCAAACAAGCCGCCCAACCAGCGCTCAATCGTTTCCGCGGAATAGTACGCGTAGCACGCCGCGCCGACCATGACCACCGACACGGCGGCCAGAATGATGGTGCTTCGCAAGCGTGCGGTGTCTCGTCCTTTCCGAGTGGGCTCGTCTTCGACGATCGCCGATGATTCGCCGTCCTCGGAAACGTCCTCCATTTGCTCGTTCAGCTTGCTGCGGGCCAACCGAGTGATGTAAACGGTGACGATGACCGTTGCCAGCAACCCGACGCCCAACATCGCCCACTCCGCGGGGGTCCGCGCCCGCTTGGCCCCGACTGCCGCGCCCGTAATGTGTCCGAGATAGACGTAAAGAAACGTGCCTGGCAGCATGGCTAGCCAGCTCGTGACGACGTACGGCCAGAAGCGAATCGACGTCAGGCCGTGCAGATAGTTCTGCACATTGAAGGGGATCGCCGGCGAAAGTCGGAGCAAGGCCACAATCTTCCAACCTCCTTCGGCGATCGCCCGGTCAATGGCGCCGAAGCTGCGGTTGCGGTCAGCCATTGCGGCGATCTTATTGCGAGCCCCATAACGGGCGATCAGAAAGGCGAGCGACGCCCCCAGTGTCGACCCAATGGATACCGTGATCGTTCCGGTAATCAATCCGAACATTGCGCCGGCAGCCAGTGTCAGAATCGTTCCCGGCACGAATAACACCGTGGCCACGACGTATAAGAGTACCAAGACCACCGGCCCCCAGATTCCCAGTTCGACGATCCAGCCTTTCATCGCCTCGATTGCCTGCCCAGTGGGTAACAAGCGAACGATCATCAACAGGGCAGCTAAAATCAACAAGATCGACAGCCAGCGAACGACCGTAACAATCCGCTTACGGCGGACGGTATTGATGGACAATTGATCCGCTGCTTCCGATGCCATGACGTTTCTCTCGATGTTCGTGCGCGTTGCCGGTCGACTTCGAGACCCAGGCGGCTCGCAAAGCGGGTACAAGCCGTAACCATTGAAAGACTCATTTTACGCCGTCCTTGAAATTGTATCTGTAAAATGGGGCACACTTCCCACGTTTCCAGGACTCAACCACAAGCCATCCCGTCCAAAGTCCGTGCTCTAGCGGCACAACCACGAAATGGAAGAAGTGCTCGCCGCGATAGCCTGTTCCGAATAGAAGAGTGTCGGCGAAGTGATAGGCCAGCCAGAACCGCAGGTAATAGAGCATGAGCAGCCCAGAGACGGCGTACCAAGCGCGGCCACGAGCGAACGGCAGCAGCGGCAATACCCACGTCCAATACCACGGATTCATCGTTGGTGAGAGTGCCCAGAACCAGGCCAGCGTGAGAAAACCTGCCTCCAGCCAGCGTTCCGGCTCATCGCTGCGTTGGGCCTGCCATACAAGCCACAACGCGACGAGGACAAACACGCCAAGTGTTGCTCCCCGCGCGAGCAGGAAGGCCATGTTCGCTGGAGTTTCATCGAGCCTGGAAGCCAGAGGTGCGACAACCGCTTGGCGCCATCGGTCTGGTGCGACTGAAAACCAGGGCGACTGTTCCGATGTAGCATGGTCGCTGTCCAACGGCGTCGGTCGGAGGTTTTCAACCACGACCATAAAGATCAAGTCGTTTATTTCCCAACGCCGGAAGAACATTGCCAATCCGCTTCTTGGACGCTCCGGCTTCGCTGCCTCAATCCCAGTTAGTGTCGATTGCGGTGGACTCGATTTCGGTGAAGGGGTCTCGCGACCAGGCATTGCCGGACTGACAGACCACACCGTTGCAACCGGTTGTGTCAGCAGCATCGGAGCGAGTAGCAATCCCGAGGTCAATATTCCCAACATGCCATACCATGTCGCGGCTCGCCAGGAGACTCTCTTCAACGTGACGAAAGCTAAGACCGGAAGCAAAACTATCGGATACAACTTGGCGGCAGTGCCGAGTCCCAACAGTAAACCAGCCACACCCAGCCAAGTAGTGGAACGCAAAGTTCCTTTCGCCAACATCCCGTGCGTCCAGCAAGCCAACGACGCCGTGGTCAGGCAGACGGCAATGGCATCCAGATGCCCGCTATTGGCGAATTCCTTCAACACAAGCGGCGACCATGCGTAGACGATGCTCCATCCCAAATGACGCCCGGTGAGCCGCAGGAGAAGCAGCACGAACACAATCGTCGCGATGTCGAACAGAAGGAGCGTCGCCTTCATCAGCACGACGCGATGAGAGACCGTTGCAGAAGCGGGACAGATCCAGGATGCGGTTACGAAGACCGCTTGACTGACAGGCGGATAGACCGTCGTGAGGTCGCCGTAATGAATGCGGCCTAACACTTCTGCCAAAGGCGCGGAACGATCACGCAAGGCGACGAGTCGCCTCAAATCAGACGGCAGAGGCCGACTCGGATCGGCACGCAGTACCTGTTCGGGACTGTAGCGAAAAGGGTTAACGCCTTCGGCAGATGCAGCTCCATCCCAAAGATAACGGTAGATGTCGATTTCCTGGATCGGCTCCGAGAACAGCATGATTCCGCGAAACACTGCCGCTGCGCACAGCACCATCACCACGATCTGCCGCTGGTTTCCGATCCGCAGGGCGATCTTCAGACTGAGAAGGTGCAGTCCAAAGCAGGCGGTGAGCAGACCAAGCACCGCTGGGATTGGCCGTTGGCCAAAAGGTTCTTCGTACCCGAATCGTCTGCTCAACGCCGTGACGATGAAGTAGAGGACCGCTTGAGCGATCACCAGCAGCAGAAGGACTGCTGCCTGTCGGGTCAATCGCGAGGACTGCTTCGCGGGTATGAGGCTACCAGCTTCGCTGGTTACTTCGTCCACAGTGTCTGCCACCGATAACGAGCAATGGTGAACAGTATCTTGTATCCGGCCTTAATCGTACCGCTGACCGTGCCGCTGATCTTGCTTACGCCGATCCGCCTTCGGTATCGCACCGGAATCTCTTGAGTGCGTAGCTTGGCAACCGCAGCCTTGATCTGCATCTCGACCGTCCAGCCGAAGTTTGTGTCTTGCATTCCAAGTTGTTGCAGCGCCGAGTAAGTGATGGCCCGGAACGGTCCGAGATCGGTGTGTCGCACGCCCCAAAACAACCACATCAGAAAGCACGCCAGTTTGTTGCCGTAGATGCTTTGCGGCGGCATCGCGCCGGTTTCACGCTGGCCCAAGAGTCGCGAACCAATCGTAAAATCGATGTCGCCCGCCAGTATTGGCTCAATCAGTTGCGGTAATTCCTCAGGGTGATCGCTGTAATCCGCATCCAAGAAGACGACGATTGCCGGTGGGGGCTCGCCGCTTCCGACCAGCCATTCGATGCGTGCGAGTCCCGCCAGGCAGGCCGACCCATAACCGCGTCGCTCCTCTCGGACAACATCCGCACCTCCGCATCGGGCCGCGTCTGCTGTTCCATCCGTCGATCCATTGTCAACGACGATCACCCGTCCAACTGCCGGTAGATCGTTCAGCACATGGGGGATAGACGCTTGCTCATTCTTGGCTGGGATGATGACCCATACACCACAGAGCTTGCGCTCGGTCCCAGGCGAAAGTCCGTTTATGACGCGATGGGTGTCAATTCGAGTACCGATCATGGTCGGGCATCCGACGTTGGTGAAACGTACACCTGATGACCCAGGTTGCCGCTCTGAGGCAGCAAAGGCTTGTCGGCTCCCGGGAATCCGATCATGCGACCAAACACCCAGCCGACCGGCTCCGTCTGCTCGCCTGGGAACGAGACGTGTTCCTTTGTCGGTGATTTGGGTGCGTGCCTCACGGCAGTCCGCGTGGTCACAGCGCCGATCAGGATACCCAGGGAGACAACTACGCCTCCGATCAATAACCACTTGGTCTTCATGCATGTCCCTCCAGACTCGCTTCAGCGAACTAACGAGAGCCGGACCCCTGATACGAAGGTTCTGATCGCATTCCCGAACCGGTTGGTGGGGCGTAACTCGGGGTGGGCGAGTAGCTCGGCTCTGCGGCTCTCGCACCTTCGTAGCTTGGTGAATACGCCGGCGTGCGATAGTTGGGTGCCCGGCAACTGCCTCCCGGACATCCGCCGTCGCTTTTGCAGCCG
>JAWXBP010000377.1 GCA_034440135.1 Planctomycetia bacterium | reverse complement strand
TTGCTCGGCCGTGCCGTGCACGCGTCGATTGGAGGCTCCCCCATCGCCAGTCTTCGGCGCGAGCCGCCAGATTGGCCCGTAGGGCGTTCCGCTCGACGTAACGGGCGACTTGATAATAGTGTTCGTCGGTTTCGACCGGGAACGACTTGTAGCGGCCCTGGTAGAGATGGCCATAGCCCACGCGGCGGCGATGCTCTTGCCAGTTGCGGGCGTGGGTGATCGAGAGCTTCTGCATGAACGCCGCCGGCTCGCCCTCGTGCTCGGGCCAGAGCAGCAGGTGCCGCCGGTTCGGCATCAGGCAGTAGGCCAAAATCCGCATGGGGCGGGTTTCGAGCGTTTTCTCGACGGTCCGCTCGAAGGCCTCGAAGTCGCCATCGACGTATTCAGAGTCGCCGCATTCAGAGTCGCCGCATACAGAGTCGCCGCGAAACAGCTTCATCCGGCCCACGCCCCGATTCAGGACGAGCTACCGAAGCCGCCGAGCGATCAGCGAGGAGAGAGGCCGAGGGCGGTAGGCCGAACTTTTCCACCGGGAGCTACTCGCGACGTTCGAGGCATGCCCAAAGACTAGCGGAACGGCTCCGCCTCGTTAAGAATGAGACCTGTCCCGTTTAATTGCCCCGTTTAATTGCCCCGCCCCGAACGGCGTGCTGCAGTGAATGTCGTTGCGAAAGGTGTCACTTCGCTGCCGCGGTCGGCCCTTCCTTTGCGTCGACTTCTCTCTTGCCTGCCCGTGAGCTGAGCCGAAACACAACTTCGAAAGCGATCAAAATCCCGCACATCATCGACATGGCGACTCCGAGCCAATAGTACGCCGGACCCTTATCGACATACCCTCGAAACGGTTCTTGGAGAGAGTATCCGTAATGCCAATAGTAGAGCATCGAAGGAGACAACAGCGGAATGATCCAAAGCTTGGAAAACTTCCATCGCAACAGGGCATAGCAAGGTGCGGTGACGAAGAATTGGAAGAAGACCAGGTGCCACAGCTTCCGTTCAAAGTAGACACCCAGTGCCCGGCGACTGTACTCAGGAGGAAAATACGTCACCGCACCGTCGATGATGAACAGAACCACCAGCCAGGAAAGCCAAACGGGGTCCCCCGCCGGACGGGAACGGGTTTTCGGACCGTAAAAAAACGGGTAACCCAAGCCGATTCCGAAAATGATGTACGAAGCCGCCATCGAGGTGCAGAGAACGAGCGTCAACGTACTCTTGGCATACGCAGCAGTCTTCATCGTCACCTCCGTTAGGCCGACGCTCCCGCCTCCCCGATCGGTGCGAGCACCTTCCGCCTAGGGGACGTCCGTCGTCGGCGAGTCTCCTTCTCCGTCGACGAATTGGTAAACCTGGGCGGGAGCCTCACCGCTTGTAGCTATCATTCCCTGCTCGTGTCCATTGGCATCATGGGAGAGTGTAATCGGGCCGGTCTGGTAGAACAATCGCATGCCGTTCCAGGCGCCCACCGGATGCGTCAACATGAAAACCAGTTGCTCCAGTTCTTCATCATTGAGTTTGACGAAGCCGAAGTCCAAGTCCCACAAACCTATGTTAACGTTCTGACTGGTGTTTGGCGCTCCCGTAACTCCGGAGGCGGAACTAAAGGTGCGGAACTAAAGGGGACGGGAGTCGAATCAAGAATCCGGGGATTCTTCGAGAGAAGTTTTTCGGGGCCGGCCCTGCGAGCGGACGGTATGTTCGAGCCCCAGTCGACGAATGGTCCGGGCTCGCCAAACGTCGCCGCCGTAGGGCTGACCGCGGTTGACCGAGCGTCGCAGAGCGGCCACTTCCCCGTCGGTTTGCGGCCGATTCACCTGTTCCGGCCAATCCCGCCCGAGTTTGACCGGCGGATCGGTCAGAATCGCTTGCTCGTCGGGGCTGCCATGGACGCGTAACCACAAGCTCCCCCATCGCCAGTCCTCGGCGCGTGCGACCATGCCGGCCCGCAACGCGTTCCTTTCGACGTAGCGGAGCACCGTCAGCAGGTGTTCGTCGGCTTCGACGGGAAATGCCTTGAACCGCCCGCGATACACGTGTCCCATTCCCGACGTCCGACGATGCGCATGCCAACGCCGGGAATGAGTGACCGTCAGAAGGCGAAAGAACTCACTCACGAGCGGCCCTTCGTCGCGGCGAGGCCAGACGACAAAATGCCAATGATTCGACATCACGCAAAAGCCGAGAAGCCGAAGCGGCACGCGCTCCAGCGTTTGCCGCACGACCGCATCGAAGGCCGCGAAATCCTCCTCCTTCTTGAAGAGGCGCAAACGACCGTTGGCCCGATTCAGGACATGATACGGGTAGCCCCCGACCAGCGATCGTGCACGACGTGGCATGCCGAGAGCCTAGTGCTGCGTCAAACCTAGGATTTCGGGTTCACGACATTCCAGAGGGCCGTAATTCCTCGGCTCGTTGAATGAGAGCCACCCGAACTTTTGGACCTGACAAAGCACTAGCCTCATCCGCAGGCCCCGTCAATAGATTCGACTCCCGTCCCCTTTGTGCGCCGTGAAAAGGCGTGAGTTTTCAGCGGGTGCAATTCCCGTCCGGCAAGGTTCGCTCCAGCCGGTAGCAATCGGAGCGGTGAGGGAGGTAACGAACTCGCCGAAGCCTTCGGTGGAAAGGGCCGCCTCGGGCGGCTCCGCGAGCAGGCAGGCCGCAACGTGAGTGAACGCCGAGCAGGCCCCGAAACGGGAAATGTGGGAGCCGACCCGCGCAAAGGTACGGGGAAGGCCGCCGTCGTCGAGAGGAATACCGGAGAGCGAAGCACCTCGACGATCCCACCGGGGTAATGGCGGCGGCATGCATGCACAAGGAAACTCGACGCAACACGGGAAGCCCCGACGATGACGGCGCGTGACCGTCAACGAGCAGCCCGCGAGGGACAGGGCTCGGTCGTGCGGGGTGACGGAGAGGTCCGTGGTAGCGATGAAGCCGGGTAACTCCGGTGGAGCGACGGGACCTCAGTTCAAGGCCGACGCAAGAAGCGGCGCGGGACCTGGAGAGACTGGCGATGAGCCTACCAACTCCGACTACGGTTCAGAAGCTGCGGGAGGCGTTGCACGCCAAAGCGAAGCAGTCGCCTGATTACCGGTTCTATACGCTGTACGACAAGATTTACCGCAAGGACGTTCTGTGGACCGCCCATCGGCGTTGCCTTCTCAACGACGGCGCGCCGGGAGTCGACCGACAGACGTTCGCGGACATCGAGGCGTATGGGGTCGAGCGGTGGTTGGACGAACTGGCGGAGGAACTCAGGAGTAAGACCTATCGACCTCAGGCGGTCCGGCGGGTGCACATTCCCAAGCCGGACGGCAAGCCGAGACCGTTGGGGATTCCGACGGTCAAGGACCGTGTCGTTCAAACGGCCGCATTGCTGGTGCTCGAACCGATCTTCGAGGCCGACTTGCAGCCGGAACAACACGCTTACCGACCCGAAACCGGAGCGTTGGACGCCGTTGAGGAAGTCCAACGTCTGCTGCGAACCGGGCATACGGAGGTTGTGGACGCAGACCTGAGCGGGTACTTCGACAGCATTCCGCACGCCGAGTTGATGACATCGGTGGCTCGTCGCGTCAGCGACAAGCACGTGCTGCATCTGATCAAGATGTGGCTCGAAGCGCCGGTGGAAGAGATCGACGAACGCGGACGAACGCAGCGAACGACCCGCAACAAGGACACGGGGCGGGGAACGCCGCAAGGCGCACCGATCTCGCCCCTGTTAAGCAATCTCTACATGCGTCGGTTCATCTTGGGCTGGAAAGCGCTGGGACACGAGCATCGTCTGGAAGCTCGGATCGTCAACTACGCGGACGACTTCGTGATCTGTTGCCGCGGCACCGCCGACGAGGCGATGGCCGCCATGCGGACCATGATGGGAAAGCTGAAGCTGACGGTAAACGAGACCAAGACGCACGTCTGCCGCCTGCCGGAAGAAACGTTCGACTTCCTGGGCTATACATTCGGGCGGTTCTATTCGCCGCGTACGGGCATCGCCTACCTGGGCGCACGACCGTCGCAGAAGAAGGTCCAGCGGCTCTGCCGCGAGACCAGCGAAATGACCGCTTCGAACAGGACCTTCCTTGAGGAGGAGGATCTAGTCGGCCGGCTCAATCGCAAGATGAAGGGCTGGGCCAACTACTTCCGCCTCGGGTCGGCGAGCCGCGCTTATCGAGCCATCGATCAGCACGTCGTTCGTCGGCTCCGCCAGTGGCTGTGTCGGAAACACAAGGTACAAGACCGGAAATATCTACGCTTTCCCGATCCCTACTTGTACCAGGAGTTGGGCTTGTTCCGACTTCGTGACATTCGACGCAGCTCCGCGTGGGCGAACGCGTGATCAACCTTGTCCGAGAGCCGGATGCGGGAAATCCGCCCGTCCGGTTCGATGAGCGGGAAGTGGAAACGGAGCACGGTTAAGTTAGTGAGGCACCGGCAAACGAAAGGGCCGGAAACAGATAGGCTCAACCTAAACCACCGCGCCACTTCCCGACTCTACTCTCCTCCCATCGGTATACCCGCGCGGCTTAGTTCGCGATTCTCGCGAAATGAGCCGGACGCCGCGCCGACGCTCCGCCTTGCGCTGAAAACTGCGTGCTCGGCGCAAAGTTTAACGACGCCTCGCCGCTCGCCGGCTCAACCCGCGCGATCTTCAATCACCGAACCGACGCCTACCCAAATTGCCTATGAACACGCGGACGGAGTTTTTGCGAGGGACAACCACGGTGCGGGCTCGCACGACCCTCAGCCGCAAATCCCAACCCTCTCCAAATTGCCAAAGAACGCTCGGATGGAGTTTTTGACAGGGACAGGCTTAAGCACATTGGCAATTAACCGGTGTTCTGGGACAGATTCTCACTTAGTAGCGTGTCGCGCACTGCCTTCGGCGACGAAATTATTTCCTCCCAAGCCGCGCTAAATGGCAAGCTCGTTTCGTCGCCGCAGAAAATGATTTGTCCATTTTCCACGAGGAAACCCATCCCATGTTCTTCTTCCCAGTCGCAGTGAGCCGCTAGAAATATGAAATTCGCTTCGCAATTCTTGATCTGGGGAATCAATGCGCTCTTAAAAAAGAAATGCTGAGAGACCTCATCTCGTTTGAAAACAACTCCGCCGTTTTTTGCGTACTTCAGGATTGCATCTAACCGCTGGTAGTAATCCCAGGCATGACTCGCAGCCGCCGACAAGAAATCTACGGGGAAGGAGTTGATGGAATCGACAATCTCCAATTGTCGACCTGTTGGCGATTTGTCACCCTCCTGCATGATATAAATCTTGATCGTTCGTTCAAGCAACGGAACATATTGCTCGCGCTCCCACAAGCCATCGCAAAGCGTGAACTCCGACATGCTATGAGCCTCTAATAGGTGACGGGCGGCCGACCGTTCGTAATGTCCGAAACCGCACCCTGATGCCTGAGCTGAGAATGCGGGGCAATTAAACGGGACAGGGCAATTAAACGGGACAGGTCTCATTATTCTGGAATGAGCGGGGTCTAACTCCCCTTGGGTCGTCCGCGGGGGCGAAGAGAGAATTCCAGGCCGAGTCGCTTGGCGGTGGATTTTACCCACCGCGGGCCGCCGTAGGGTTGTCCGCGTAGGACGCTGCGGCGGAGGGCCTTGCAGCTCACCCTCGTTTTGGGGCCGATTGACGAGTTGGGGCCGGTCCTTGGGAAGGGAGAGCGGCCCTTCGGAGAGCAGTCGCTTTTGTTCGGGCGTACCGTGCTCGCGTCGATTGGAGGCTCCCCCATCGCCGGTCTTCGGCGCGAGGCACCAAGTTGGCCCGTAGGGCGTTCCGCTTGACGTAGCGGGCGACTTGATCGGTGTGCTCGTCGGTTTCGACCGGGAACGACTTGTAGCGGCATCAGGCAGTAGGCCAAAATCCGCATGGGGCGGGTTTCGAGCGTTACTCAGCATTTTTTCGTATGGGTAATACACGTTCAATCCATAGGACATTACGACCGGCAGTGACCCTCGCTCTGCCGCATGAAAAGTTTTCCGCCTGTACGAAAGAAGGCTGAGGCTTAATGACCACCTCTCCCGCCTTGTTCATATATCCGTACCGTCCTTTAATGAGGACCGCCGCAAGGCCCTCGTGAAAATCCGGTAGATTGTCGACGTCGGCCAGCTTTTCCGGCCCTATGACCGTCTTGCCTCGCGTGTCGATACCCTGAAGCGCGCCTCCGTCACGGAACAATGCTACTCCTTCGTGAAATTCGCCCAATGCTGAAAATATTCTGTCCGTAGAAAAGCGACCGGTCGTGTCTATGATCCGGCCCTCTCTGCCCTCTTTCAATCCGACTATCGCATGCCCATTGTGAAACGATGTGACATAGTCAAAGCTAGGAGCAATTACCATTTCGCCGTCGCTGCTGATGAATTCCCATAGTCCATTTTTCTTTATGGGACCTCGGTTTTCGGTGAATTCATAAGCATAATCGACCCATTCCTCCATTAGTAACCGTCCATTTTTGTCAATGTAATTCCAGCGTTTGTCGCGCTCAACGAGTGCCTTTCCTTCTGAAAACTCGCCTACCTGATCAAATTGCGGCGGTATTGCAAGTTTTCCTGAAGTGTCAACGAAACCTCGCTTTCGCAGAGGGCGTTTATCTCGCATTTCCCTTACCGTTATCGCGGCCAATCCTTCGCTGAACTCATCGGCGTCGTAATACTGAGGAGGGATGACGAAGTCCCCATTTTTGTCGACAAATCCAACACGTCCTGACTTATCCTCAGCCGGCGCTAGCCCGTGCGAGAATAAGCCGATATAAGGAAAACGCGGCGGAACGACCATCTTTCCGTCTTCATCGATAATTCCGTACAGGTCACTATCTTTAGGAACGACTCCGGCCAGCCCTTCTGAAAAGTCGTTCGCGGCAATAAACGCCGGCTCAATGACGACCGTGCCGCTGGTGTCAATGTACCCAATCAGCTTGGTTTCGTTTGGATCGTCACCGACCGCATTTCCTGGTGCGTTGATTAGAAGTGTAACCGCTAACGCGATAAGTTTCAGATGCGCTATTGTCTTCATCTTGCTTCCCTTAGCGAAATGACTCGAGCGTAGCGTTGCTTCGTTCTTCGGAGCACTGGCCGAGCCCGTGGCACGCCGGAATCGCACGCTGGAAGCGTGCGAAGACATCATGCGGAGCATGATGACTACACTTTCGGG
>JAWXBP010000376.1 GCA_034440135.1 Planctomycetia bacterium | reverse complement strand
GGGGCGGCTGGACGGCTATTGGGCCACGTCTATTAAGCCTTGGGATATTGCCGCGGGAGTTTTGCTGGTCACCGAAGCGGGAGGCTGGATCTCCGACGTCAGCCGGCAGCCGCTCGATTTGGACCAGCCCAGGGTGCTGGCCGCCGCGACGCCGGAGCTCGCCGAGTCGATCGCCGGGGTGCTGCAGGTTCCGCCGACGGCGTAGCAGGGGCGCTTTCTTGCCAGCCACCCCCACTAACAGAGGGGACTTCGCTTTTTTGTCGGCGGTCACGCGACTAAGATAGTGACATGGCGCAACCGCTCGCCGCGTCACTATCGCGATCGGCGAGAAGCTGACCGTCGCCGGTGTCGTCTTATCTATCGCAGCGTCTTGGGTTGCGCATCCATTCGGGAACTGCCGCGTTGAGCTACTTCCGCGCCTGTCGCTGGCTCGCGTTCGTCGCCATCTTGCATGGCGCGGCAGCGATTGCTTGTGCGCAGCCGCCGGTTAGTGAAGTGGAACAGGCGCCGACGCCGCCGATTTCCGCGATTAAGTCGCCGCCTGATTTGTACTACCTGCCTGATGCAAACGGGAAACTGGTGCCCGTGCCGGGGTTCCGTTGGGAAGAGTTCGCGGAACTGCTGGCGATTCAACGCCGCGAAGCCACGACGGCACGGCCTCCGCAGGTGGTATTCGACGAAGTTCACATCGAAGGCGCGGCCGGAGATGATCGTGCCACGCTCACTGTGAGCATCCAGGCCACGATTAACGAAACCGGCTGGCTGCCGATGCCGTTGCGATTCGATCAGTGCGTGCTGCAGGAGCATTCGAGCGAAGGCGCCGAGATGCGCATCGAGCCTGCGCCGGACGGCCTAGGGCTATTGGCCTGGTTCCGCGCGGAGCGTGCCGGGCCGATGCGCTGCGAACTCAAGCTTCTCAAAAGTCTGGAAGGCGCGGGCGCAGCGGGTGAATTAACGCTGAACTTGCCGCGGGCCGCGAAGACCGACGTTGCGCTGCGCGTGGCGACTCCGGAGGTGAGCGCGGAAATCGGCGAAGACGAAGGCCTGGTCGCGACCAGTACGGACGGCCAGGGGGGCGCGTTGATTTCCGTTCAGGCCGTCGCCGGACGATTGCATTTGCGCTGGACGGGCTCGAGCCAGGCGCTGGCGGCGGCGCCGACATTGGAAGCGACCGGCGCGCTGACCGTTCAATTGGATGCGGACGGCGTCGCCACGGCGGCGAAACTTATGCTGCGTTCTACCTCGTTGCCGCTGGAGACGGTACAGGTGCGCCTGCCCATTGGTGCAACGTTGCTGCCGGAGCGCCAAGCAAGCTACACCGTGGAGCTCTTGTCTCCGGCGACGGACGGGGAGGCCGGGGTTGCGCAGATTCGACTGCATGAGCCGAATACGGTGGCGGAAGTGCGGATTCAGACCAGGCAGGAATGGCCGGCGTCCCAAGAACCGATTGAACTTGGCGGCTTCGCGGTGTCCGGCGCTGCGCGGCAGCGGGGCTACGTGGCGTTGCAGGTTTCGGACGAGTTGCATGCACAATGGGAGGAGCGATTGCTGGTGCGGCAGGTGGACGAGTTGCCGACGGGGTTGAGAGAGGCGCGGCCCTGGGCTGGATTCGAATACACCGGACAGCCGTTTTCATTGCTGGCGAGCGTATCGCCTCGCATTACTCGGGTCGCGATCGATCCGCAGTACCAAGTGAGCGTCACGCCGGACGCGATGTTGTTGAGGGCTCGACTCAAATGTCGGGTGCGCGACGGCAGCCTGCAACGATTGAAGATCGACTTGCAGGACTGGGTCGTGGACGATGAAAGCTGGGGCCCGGCCGGTTTGGTCGCCGACAACAGCTTGATCGGTGCGAGATTGCAGCCGCTGATCGTGCCGTTTCAACGACCGCTGACGGGAGAATTCGAATTGCACTTCGAAGCCCGCCGGTCCATTGCGTCCGATGGGAAGCAAGTCGAATTCGCGCTGCCGCGTCCCGAGGGGACGCTGGTCGGACAAGCGCAACTGGTGGTGACGGCGGCCGACAATGTGCGACTGGCTCCGGCGGCGGAATCGCAGATGAAGCTGATCGCCCAGCGACCGGACGCGAGCGTGAACCTGCCTGCGTTGCGGCAACCTCCGCACTTTTTTCTGGGCGACGTTGCGGAAGCGCGGTTCGCGGCCGGCTTCGAAGTGCGCGAGCGCGAGGTCCATGCCAAAGTTCAAGCGCAAGCAACCCTGCAAGGAAGCCGTGTCGCGGTGCGGCAACGGCTGAGATACCAGATCGAAAACGAAGGGCTGGATCGCGCCCGGTTACGAATCCCCCGAGCGATTCTGGCGGCCGGCAATTTACGGCTGACACTGTTGGATGCGGAGCCGGTTCCGTTGGCCGTTGCATCGCTGGAAAACTCGACCGATGAACCAACGACGGTGTTTCTGCCCAGGAAGTACTTGGGGGAATTGGAGTTGGAAGCGCGGTTTGATCTCCCGATCGCGGAGGGCGCGAAGGCGTGGGAATTGCCGCTGATCCAGCCCGCCGAGGTGGTGGATGACGGCGCGGAATTGGAACTCGTGACGCCGGCTGGCTTGGAATCGAAATTGGCGGGTGCGGATTGGGTATTCGAGAATCTCGGCTCGGACGCGGCTTCGGATCGATGGACAACGGCGAAATCGCCGAGGCAAATTGCGATTGAACTGAGACGTAGCGAGAACCGTGCTCCGAACGAAGACCTAGTGGAACGGGCGTGGGTGCAATCGCAACTGGTGGGGAATCGTCGGCAGGACCGCGTCGTCTGGCGCGTGGTGGCTCCTGATGGCGAGCTGCAGGTGCAATTGCCGGAAGGCGTGCGCGCGAGAGATGTGTTGATCTTGTTGGACGGCGCCCCGATTTCGGCCGGTCAGACTTCGGAAGGACTGTTGCGGCTGACTTGGCCGGCCAACCAGGGCGCGGCGCACAGCGTGGAGTTGGATTACCGACTGGACGATTTGGCCGGGGACCGCGTGCGGGAATTGCCGCCGGCGCGGCTAGCCGCGGCCGGGCGGATGAAGCAGGTCTATTGGGAACTGTTGCTGCCAGCGCAAGAGCATTTAATTGACGTTTCGGCCGCCTATCAACTGGAGTACGCCTGGACGTGGCAAGGAGGGTATTGGGCGCGCACGCCGACTCGCTCCACCAGCGAGCTGAGGGCGTGGTCCGGCGCTAGCGAGCGCGACGCGCTCCCGACGAACTCGAACCGCTACGTGCTGAGCACGTTTGGCGACCTTGCGCCGCTGGACGCGCGCGTCGGCGCGCGCAGCGCGCTCCTCCTGACTTCTTCCACCGTGCTGCTGGCGGCCGGGCTGCTGTCGATGTTCGCTCCGGCGTGGCTGCGCAGCGGATCCCAGTTCGCGCTATCGGTCGGCGTCGTCGTACTGCTGGCGTTGGCGGGGGAACTGGGGCCGCTGCTATTGCAAAGCGCGGCGCCGGGCGTCGCGTGCCTGGCGATGGCCTGGGGCGTGCATGGTTGGCAACATCGGCGCCGCGGCCACCAGCCGTTGCTGCAAGGCAGCACGCATGCAAGGCACGTTTCCAGCCTGGCCGAACGATCGACGGGCGTCGCTTCGGCGTCTTCGCACACGTCACGTCGCATTGCGGTACAGGCCGTTCCGAGCGATCTGTCATGACGCCGCGAATCGGACAAGCCATGATTGGTTGGGCGGGGCTGGCCTTGATCGTGCTGGCGGGCCGCGCGGTCGCCGCGCCGCCTCCTTATGTCCGCTTGTTTGCGCCGGCGGATCGTATTCAAGATTGGCCGCTGGAGGGGGACCAGTATTTACCGGTGGCCGCCGAGGAATTCGAGCGGGTGGCGGACCTGTTGGAACGGAGCCAACGAGGACTAGCCACGACGCGACGGTGCCGAATCGAGCGCCTGTCCGGAACGGCCCGGATTGCTGAGGGCGTCCTGCGCGGACATTTGCTATTGGACATTGCACACGACGGCGGCGGACCGGCGCTATTGCCGCTCGAGCCTTGGCGATTAGCGATGGCGGATGCACGCTGGGAAACGCCCCGCGCCTCACCGGCGGTCTGCGGGTTGACGTCCGGCGCCCGCACGGCGGTCGTGGTCGAACAGAGCGGCCGCTTACGGATCGACTTCACGCTGCGCGCGAACATCCTGCCGACCGGCGACCATGAGTACCGCTTGCTGGCGCCGGCGGCCGTAATTTCCGCGTGGGACGTGTCCGTGCCGGACGACTTGAATCTGCGCGCCTCCGGCGGAATGCTGACCCGCTCGGATACGTCGTCCGACGTCGATTATCGTCTCGACCTGGCAACGGGAGAGACGGCCGCGCTGGTCACGACATCGCTCGCGGCGGGAGCGCAGCGCCGCCCGGCGATGTCGGCGACGCGCCGACTGCACTACGGATTCGGTGCGGACGGCGTCGAGGTCGTGGCGGACTTCCGCGTCACAGAAGCGGCCGAGCCACGACGGCGCATTCAGTTCGCGATGGATGAAGAGCTTGTGCCGATCTCGGTCGTGCTGGATCAAAAGTCGCTGTCATTCCGGCTCAACGTCGGGGACGATGGTAAACGTTCGTTGGACGTCGAAACCGCTGCGCCGCTGGCGGCGGACCAAACACTTCGCGTGGTCGCCTGGTGTCCGCTCCGGGCGGGGGAGCGTTGGGCGCTCCCTCAATTGTCTCTGCCGGAATTCGGCTGGAGCGGCGGGACGGTCCAACTTTTGTTGTCCACGCCGCTGGGTCTCACGGAGTTGTTTCCTGGCTACGGGCTCCGGCAAATCAGCACCAGCCGCTTGACCACGCCGCTGTCCGGAGAGGCGCTGACGTTCGACTGCTATTCGTCCGCGGCGAGGCTTGAATTGCGGGTGGACCCGCGCGCTCCGCGAATTCTCAGCACTTCAGGAACGACGATTGAAGTCGGCAGGCGGGAGACCGTCGCGCGGATGTTGTGCGACTTGCGGGCCGCCGACGGCGCGTACTTCGAAGTGCATGGCTGGATTGCTGCGGATTGGTTGATCGAAGACGTGACGTGCCTGACGGATCAGCGCGTGGAGGAATTCGCCATCGACCCGGCGGATCCCAGTCGGTTGACGGTGCGTTTGAATCGATCAGTTTCGCCGCGCCAAACGGCAAGGTTTTCGGTGACGGCGCGTCGCCTCAACCCACGCATGGCGGCTGAGCTTGATCTGAGGTCGTTGCAGCCCGTGAGTTGGGAAGGAGAGGCGAGCCCGACGGGTTACTTTTCGCTGCGGGCGTTGGGGGAGCAGCGTTGGGGATTGCAACTGGCGGAGGGCGCCACGATCGTGACGCGCGACCAATTGGGCGTTGCGGAAGGCGAGCTCCTGCCGGCGGAGGCGGATGAAATGTTGGTGGCGTTGACGAGGGATGGCACGGCCACGGCAACGCTCGAGGCCGGTCCGCAGCGAATGCGGGCTACGAGCGTCGCGGAATTCGTGATCACGCCAGACGCGCTCCTGGAGCAGTATGTCATCGACTGCGCTCCGTCGCAGCGAGAAGTCGAATCCTTGTTGGTGCGCTTTTCACATCCACGCGAAAGCGCACCGACTTGGAGTATCGCGAATGCGGCGGGCGTGTCGGTAACCGCTGCCAAGGTTGGCGAAGCGGAGCGAGAAGGCGCGGACTCGGCGGAGACTTGGCACGTGCGAATCTGGCCGCCGCAATCCGCGCGGTTTGTCCTGCAGGCAACGCGAAAATCGCCGTGGCAGAACACGACCGCGATGTCGCTGGTGGAAGTGCCCGAGGCGGCGCATGACGAAGGTGTGGCGCGCATTGTCGCCGACGTGACGTTGAGTGTCGCGACCGACATCACTGGACCGCGACCGGTGGTCGCCGGCCCGGCTCTTCAAGCGACGGAGGGCCAATCGGTGCGGGGAGAGTATCGGTATGAACCCGCGCGCGACGTGAATCGTGTCGCCCCGCCGGCGATGACGGTGTCGATCCGCGCGCGGCCAGATCGGGAATTGCAGGCCATCGTGCGCAGCGAAGCGGTGACAACGACGCTCACCGCACTCGGGGAATGTCTGGTCAGCGCGCGTTATCGACTGGCAGGAGACGCCGAGGCAACGTTCGCCGTCGCACTTCCTCAAGCATCTCGAGTACTCAGGTTGGAACAGGACGGTCGATCGGCGGCGTTTCGTCGCGTCCAGAACGAATACGTCGTGCACGTGGCGGCGACGCCTCCCGACAAGGAGTTGGTGGTGGAGTACGCGATCGACTGCGGGAGTCCGCTGCGCGCCGGCGTGCTCGACGACGTGTTGCCGCGACCTCGATCGACGACGCATCCGCGGAATTGGGAGCTCGTCCTGGCGCCTGCGTGGGAGCTGGTAAGCGTCGCATCTCCCTGGGAATGTGCGGAACTGAGCGAGGGAGATCTGTCCGCGCGCCTGTTGGGCCCCTTGTCTCGCGGTTCGGCCCCGCGATCCCTCGACGCGCCGCTCCGCATCCGCGGGCCGGCGGGAGGCTCGCCGGTGTTGCGATTGCGCGAGCGAACCGCGGCGCAGCGTTATTTCTGCTACGCGGCAGCCGTCGCCGCGGCAGCGTGCTGGCGGCTCGGTCGACGACGTCCGATTGCCGCTGTTTCGACTTCGCTCGCGATCGGAGCGATCGCGCTGGTCGCACCGGCAGCGCTCATTCCCTGGACGTCTGGCGCGTTCATTGGAACGATTCTGGGCGTGTTATTCCGAGGCGCCGGACATAGCAACGTGGCCCAGACATCGCCGTTGGAAGCGCGGTCCGTCGCACCGGGCTCCACGACGCGGACGATGGTTGTCGGCGCGACTCGGGCGATCGTGGCGGCGCTGGCGTTGCTCAGCGTGTCCGGACAAGCGGCGGAACCTGGCGTGGCAGCGGCGCGGCGGGTGTACATTCCAGTGGATGCGGACGGCGCGCCCACGGGCGAACGCTATTTTGTCTCCGCTTCGCTGTGGCGCGCGATGCAAAGCCAGGCCGCGGCGGCGGGCGATGAACAACCGGAATGGCTGGTCACGAGCGCTCAGTATTCGCTGGGCAGCCGCGAGAAAGCCGTCGACAAGGGGGCGAGGCTTCAGGTCTCGTTGGAATTGCAGACGTTCGTCGCGTCGGCGAATATTCGACTGCCTGGCGCCGAAGGCGAGGCCGCGCTTTGGAGCGAGGCACTGTTGGACGGCGTACCGTGGTCACTTGAAGGCACGGATTCGCCGGCTGAGCGGAAGTTCACTGTTGCGGACGCGGGCCATCACCGCTTGGAGTTGAGTTGCCTTCCAGAGGTGACGGAACTGCACGATCATCGCTTGTACCGCTTTGCTGCTTTCCAGGCGCCGCGGTCGTCGCTCAAGGTCTGGTGCGGAGCGGGGCTGCCGCCGGCGGAGGTTCGTTCGCTCGGGCAGCAATCGTACGCAGCCGCGAATGGCCTCATGTCGGCCGACATCGGTCCGTCGTCCGAAATCGAATTGCGCACGGCGCTCAGCGCCGACGAATCGTCCGCGCGGGCGCCGGTTGAACTGGAACAATTGCTCTGGCTCCACGTAGCACCGGAGCGCGTGACGGCCGAGGTGCGGCATCAGATCATCGCTTCGGACCGGCCGATCGGCCGGCTGGAATTGGAATTCGACTCGCGCTGGCAGGCGGTTTCGGCTAGCGACGGTCGCGCGCAAGTTTCCGCGGTTGCGCCTGGGCGAACGATCCTCGAATGGTCGCAGCCGGCCGTGGTGGGTGAACGTTTTACCTGGCGTTGCGAGTCGCTTGATCGCGCCGGCGTCGGCGAGATTGCTTTGCCCAATGTGACGCCTGTCGGCGTCGTGGTGCGCCGTCGTTGGTGCGCGGTGACGTTCGATCCTTCGCTCGAAATGACGAGTCTGGCGAACGCCGGCGCTCCGTCGCCGTCCGCTGCGCAATTCATGACGAGTTGGGGGCCCTCGGAACATGTGCCGCTGCGCGTTGTGTCCTGGCCGATCGGCGGGCCTGCGCCCAATCTTCAGAGTGCCTTTGCTCAGTCGGTCAACGTGGCGGAAGAATTGGTCGAGGCGACGGCCCGCGCCGATCGGGTGGAGATGGCTTTCGAAGCCGAGGTGACGACGGCGAAGGCGGCGTTATTTCAGCATCGCGTGTGGGCCGCGCCGGAAATCGCCGTCAGCGGCGTGGAGGTCGAGCAAGACGGCGCTCGGCGCGCGGTGAGCTGGTCCCGCGACGGTGAGGCGATCCACGTTTTTCTGCCTGGCGCGACGTTGGGGAGACATCGCCTGCTGATCCTAGCATCGGCGCCGATGAATTCGAGCGATGCGACTCGCCTGCCGTTGCTCACGCTGGCGGACGCCGAACTGACCGGCCGCGTGGTCCGGCTTTATCGCCATCGTTCGGCGATTGTCGACGGGCTGCAGCCGGAAGCGCGCGCGGTGACAGCGGCCGCAACTTCGCCAGGGGCGAACGCGGCGAGGTCGGCGCCGCTCGGCGAATGGGCGTTGCCGGAGAGCGGGCAAGCGATCTCGTTTCGTGTGCGTCCCAACCTGCCGCGCATCGAAGCGCTGCAAACAAGCTCGTTGTTCGATTTGCAGGGACGTTTGCAGGCGGAATTCGATTGTCACTTGTCGATCGCGGATGGGCTGGTCGACGAATTGCGAATTCAAGTCGCCGATTCGTGGCGCGGACCCTTTACGCTGGAGCCGGCGTGGCCGCACGAGCTGCTTTCCGATTCACCGCCGGGTAGGACGACGCTCCTCGTCCGGCCTCCGCAGCCGGTTCAGGGCGAACAACGCTTGCGCATCCGCGCCGCAGCGCCTGCTGGCGGAGCGTCGCTGCCTGAGATGCAGCTCCAAGGGGCCGACAAAACGCAACGGTTGATCGTGTTGCCCGATCGCCTGGAGGATCACCGTGTTGTCTGGGCAGTGGAAGGCGCACGGCCTGTTCCGCTACCTTCGATCTGGACAGCTCCGCCAGACGTCGCCCCGGTGAACTGGACGGCATATGAAATTGTGAGCGACGATTGCGCGGCGACTTCGCGGAACGCCGACGACGGTCTTCATCGGCCGCGCGTACGTATGGCGGACCATTCCCTGCGGGTGGAAGCGGACGGGAGTTACCGCGGCGTGGTCGCATGGACACTCGACCCCGGAGGTCTTAATCAGCTACCCATTCGATTGCCAGCCGACGCCGCAGCGGTGTCGTGCCGCATTCTGGGACGTCGCGTCGACCTTCGAGAAGGCGCCGCGGGCTCATGGCTCGTGCCGTTGGCGAGCGATCGGCTGCCACAGGTCGTAGAAGTTCTCTACCAGGGACGCGGCGCTATCGGCGGCGCGGCGCCGGCTGCACAGTTGGTGGACGTCCCGGTCAGCGAGAGCGTGTGGACGATTGCCGGACCAGCGGCGGCGCGCGGCGACGCGTCGCAAGTCTCGCTGCCGGCGCAGGCCCTGGCCACCTATCGCGCCGGGGCCGAATCGCTGATCGGCGGCGTACAAAGTACTGGCCTGCGCGAGCTCCCGACCACGGACAGCGAAGAAGTGCGTTGGTTCCGGGGCTCGCTTAAGCTGCTTGGCAGTGCTCGGCAGGGCGTCTGGGACGCGGCGAACGGTACGGAGGATCGCTTGGACGGAGGGCGGACGCTGGCGGAGTTGGAAGAAGCGGAGCTCGCGGTGAGCGAGTTTCTCAAGGATCGGCCCTCGTTGGCGAAGGAGTTCGCGAACGCGTCCGCACCGTCCCCGCCGGCAGGCGCGGCGGCGGACGACGGGAAGTTAGCGGGCGACTTGATCGTGCGCACGCACCAACTCGACGGCGACGTTGCGCCGTTGCTGGCGCAGGCAGCGCCGTTCGGAGTTGGGACTTTGACTCGCGGCCTGACCGCGGCGGGATTGATGTTGATTGCCGTGTGTCTTGCGCGCAGTACCTTTGGGGCGAGCGTCGCGACGGTCGGGCAACGTTGGCGTTTTGGCGGTTGGATGCTGTTTGGCAGTGCTTTATGGCTGTGGGCCACGCCGGCGATGCTTGGTCCTGCGGTCATTTTTTGTGCAGGTTGGTTCGCCTGGCAAACGCGCAACTCGTGGCAAAGACGGCGTGAAATGGCCCATTGAGTGAGGTTTGTGTATAGTGAAGGGCATGAAATGCCCTTATTGTCGCCAAGACAACGATCGCGTCATCGACTCACGGGCTAGCCAGGACGGCTTCGCCACGCGGCGGCGGCGAGAGTGCATCTCGTGCCACCGGCGTTACACAACCTACGAAAAGATCGAAGAGCCGACCGTCAAAGTCATCAAGAAAGACGGGACGCGCGTGCCGTTCGAGCGCGATAAGATCAAGCGCGGCCTGGAAAAGGCCTGCTGGAAACGCCCGGTGAGCGACGAGCAGTTGGAGGCGATCGTCTCGGCCGTGGAGAACGACGTTTACGAGTTGGCCGACGCCGAAGTAGAGAGCGAGCAACTCGGCGGGATGGTGATGCAGCGATTGCGAAAGGTTGACGAAGTGGCCTACGTCCGCTTCGCCAGTGTGTATCGACAATTTCAAGACGTCCGCGACTTCGTTCACGAGCTGGGGCCGATGCTCGAAGAATCGGCCGGGCCCAACACGTAGTCGTGAGAATGCGTCCATGATTCGTCGGGAAGCGACACGGGAAGGACTGCCCGTTTGGCTGTTGATCGCCCAGTCCGAACACGCGTCCTTGGCTAGTTTTTTGGCCTGCCATTGGGCGGAGTTTCCTGGGTTGTCTTCTGCCGCGCGCGAGCAGCTGCTCGGCGCGATCCTGTCGCACGACAACGGCTGGGACGCCTGGGAATTGTCGCCGGAGCTCGACCCGAAACTGGGCCGGCCGTATCAATTCACGGAGATGCCCGGCACGACTGTGTTGCCGATTTGGACGCGGTCGATCGAGGAGTGCGAAACCTTGGGGCCGGTGGCGGGCTATGCGGCCAGCGGACATTTTTGTGCGCTCTTGGAGCATCACCGCGCGCAGCTTGATGCCAAGTCCGATCAAACAGCCGCGGAGCAGTTTCTGAAGGCAGAATCCGCACGCCGCGAGCGTTGCCGAACGAAATGGCAAGGCAAACAGGGCGACCCGCAGGAACTGGCGATTGCGCAGAGCTATTTGCAATCGTTCGATGCCATCAGCCTGTGGTTCTGCTGCGCACAGCGGGCGGAAGCACTGCAGATTCGCGTTCCGATTGATGGCGGCCCGGAGTATCGCTTCGAGTCGTCCGCGGAGGAAGCGAGCCGGATTGCCATTGCCCCCTGGCCGCTGTTGGAAAGCCCCGTGCAACTGACGGCCGAAGCCAACTTGGTGCCGGCCACGCGCTACAAGAGCCGGTCAGCCTACGCCGGCGCGCCGGTGGAGCCGACGTTGCTGACCTGGGACTTGGTCCGGCCGGGCTAGCCGCTCCCGACGGCAACAAACGGTCATAAGTCTTTATTTTTGAGCATGTTGTGTCACGTCAATCGCCAAGCAAAGCTCGGGAAGCGAGCTGTTTCGGCCGCGGCAATTTGCTTGACCGCGGCACCGAAGTCCAATTAAGATAAACAGTTCGGGAGCGCCTCGCGGATTGGGCGAGGTTCCCGGTCTGAATCGACCAGAAGGTCCACAAGGATTGGCCGTATGGCTTGCCCAAGATTCCTGGTTTTCCTGACCTGCCTGGCGTTGCTGACTGGCGTTCGCGCTTCGGCCGATACGCTGCAAGACCCGCCGGATGCCGCGACTGAAGCCAGCGGTGGCCGCTTGCGTCAACTCGCGCCGGGCGTGCTGACGGTGGTGGAGCCGAACAATAACGTCGCCGATACGGTCAGCCGTCATGATCTGGTCGAGATCCTGGCCGCCGATCCGACGTTTGGGGAGCGGGCGAAATCGGCCGGAAGCTCACCTGCGAAAGAGGCCGTGTTTCGTCACGAAATCTGGGGGCTGGAGTTCGCCTTCAAGCCGTTGCGATTGATTCAAGTCAGCGTGCCCAACGACGACGGCGAGTTGGTCACAAAGAACGTTTGGTACCTGGTTTACCGGGTCAAGAACACGGGCTACCGGATGAAGCCGGCGATCAAGGAGGCCGGCGGTTTCGACGGCGTCGTGGAAATGGCGGAGAATCCACAGCCGGTGGATTTCGTCCCGCAATTCTTCCTGGAAAGCCCCGAGTTCAACAAGGTTTACCCGGATCGCATTCTCCCACTGGCCATCGACGCGATTCAAAAGCGCGAGGATCCCAACCGGCGGTTTTTCGATACTGTCGACGTGGCCGGCGAGATTCCGGTCGGCAAATCGATCTGGGGCGTGGCAACCTGGGAAGACATCGATCCGCGCATCGACAGGATGCACGTCTACGTCGGCGGCCTGACCAACGCCTATCGCTGGGTCGATCCCAAAGACCAGGGCGGCAAGTACCTCTACAGGGCGGGCGAGTCGCTGGGAGCGCATCGCCAGTTGGCCAAAAAGATGCTGCAGCTCAATTTCTGGCGGCCCGGGGATGAATACCTGGAGCACGAAGGGGAGATCCGCCTCGGGGCCCCCGACGAGGTTGACTACGCCTGGGCGTACCGGTAAGCTACTAGGCTCGACCGGCGACAATCGCGGATCGCCGGCGATCCAAATGAGCGATTTTGCCGGGATTCAGCGACATGGCACATAAAAAAGGTCAGGGCTCCAGCCGCAACGGGCGCGACTCGAACGCCCAACGCCGGGGCGTCAAGCGATTTGGCGGCCAGGCGGTTCGCGCCGGGAATATTCTTGTTCGCCAGGTGGGCACCAAATTCCACGCCGGCAAGGGCGTTGGGACCGGCAGCGATTACACGCTGTTCGCGTTGGTCGAGGGGAAGGTCCACTTCGATCGCGGCGGGCGCCGGATCAATGTGTTGCCGGTGGAAAGCGCCAACTAGGCCGTTTCACAGTCTCCTTTCGCTCCGCGAAAGGATTTGCCTTTCGCGGAGCGAAAGGAGACTATGTTCAGCTTGCCGCACGGCGCTGAACTGCGAATCATATCTCCGGGGCAGCCGAGTATCGGCCAGCCCCGGTTTTTTTATGGTGAAGTTCGATGTTCGTCGATCGGGTCAAAATCTATGTCGAAGGCGGGAGCGGCGGCGACGGTTGCGTGAGCTTCCGTCGTGAGAAGTACATTCCGCGCGGCGGACCTGATGGCGGTAACGGCGGCAACGGCGGGCACGTGATTATTCGCGCCGAAGCGGGCGTCGATAGCCTGGCCGGATTGTCCCATAAGCGCCACTGGGCGGCGCCGGCAGGGGGCAACGGCGGCAGTGCCAATCGCACCGGGCGCAATGCCGAAGACCTGGTGATCATGGTGCCGCCCGGCACGATCGTGATGGACGCCGAACAGGGCTTTGTGCTCAAGGACCTCGCGGCGCCGGGCGATCAGGTGATTGCCGGTCGCGGCGGCAGAAACGGTCGCGGGAATCTGAGTTTCAAGTCGAACGTGAATCGCGCGCCGCGCGATTCGACGCCCGGCGGCGTGGGCGAAAAGCGCCACGTGCTGTTGGAGCTCAAGGTGATCGCGGACGTCGGTCTCGTCGGCAAACCGAACGCCGGGAAGAGCACGCTGTTGAGTCGGCTCTCGCGCGCGCGACCGGAAATCGCCGACTATCCGTTCACGACGAAGTTTCCCAACCTGGGCATCGTCCAGATCAACTTTGATCGTTCGTTCGTGATGGCGGACATTCCCGGGTTGATTGAGGGCGCGCACGCCGGCGTGGGCCTGGGGCATGAGTTTTTGCGGCATATCGAGCGCGCCGGGATCTTGATCCATCTCGTGGAACCGGAACCGACGGACGGGACCGATCCGTTGACCAACTATCGCGCGGTGCGCGCGGAGTTGGAGCAATACGACGTGCAGCTTGCCACGCGCCCGGAAATCCTGGTGGTGACGAAGTCTGAATTGCCGGAGACGGAAAGTGTGCGCGATCAACTCGCGGCGGAAACGAACGGGCCGGTGCTGTGCATCTCGGCGGTGACCGGGCAGGGCCTCGATCGATTGCTCGCGGCGATCATTCAAGAGTTGGATCGTCGCAATCTCGTGCCGGCAGCGACGCAGGCGTAGTGAAACGACGGATTAGTCGCTCACCAGCGGTACGAAGCGGCAATCGCATAACGCGCGCGATGTTGGACCGTCGGCTGCTTTGCGCCAGGCTTGCAGGAGTTGCCTTTCGGTATCGCCGACTGGGGCCACGAGGATTCCGTCTGGGGCGAGTTGTTCCCAGAGCGTCGCGGGGAATTCCTGCGCCGCGGCGGTGACGATGATGCGGTGGAACGGCGCGGCCTCGGGCCAACCGAGTGTGCCATCGCCGATGAGGAATCGCACGTTTGACGCGCCGAACCGTGCCAAGGTTTGCTGTGCTTGGTGTGAGAGTTCGGGATGGCGTTCGACGGTGAACACGGCGTTGGCCAGGCGCGACAAGATAGCTGTCTGATAGCCGCTGCCGGTGCCGATCTCGAGGACGCGCTCGCTGCCGGTTAATTCCAGGGCCTCGGTCATCAGAGCCACGATGTAGGGCTGGCTGATCGTTTGCCCGCAGTCGATCGAGAGAGCGCGATCTTCGTAGGCCCGGTCGGCGGTTGCGTCGTTGACAAAACGCTCGCGAGGTGTGCTGCCCATGGCCGACAGGACACGCGCGTCGTGGATGCCTTGAATGCGCAGGTGGCGGACTAGATCACGGCGACGCAGATCTTGAATGCTGGTTGGCACGCCATCGGACATGGCGTCATTCTACGGCGGGAAAGACTCTCACGCGAACAGTGCGATTGCGGCGTACAAACGTCAAGGCAACCGCGCACGCCGACATGCCGAGTAAAGCGATGCTCGACGGTTCCGGCACGGCTTCGAGCGTGTAACCTTCAATCGGAAACGCCGTGTCGGAGGCCCAAACGCCATTGCCGCCGTTGGTGGCCCAGAGTTCGCCGCTGGCTTCCAATGAGAACGAGACGTCGATTGTGCGGCCAAGTGCCAGGATGGGATCGCCGCGTTCGCCGGGACTCGCACCGGGATAGTTCATGAAGCCGCGGAACGGGGCCACCATTTCGAACTCGGAACCATCCTCCGATGCAGCGCCATAGATGATGCTGTGGTGGATCGGCCCGCCGTCGGCGACGAAGGTGATGCTGGTCCCGTCCTGTAGATCATGATCGCCGGTCGTGGGATCTTCGAACATCGACCATTGCGTGTAGTAGTCGTACGTGCCTGGCAGGACGCGGACGACGCCTTGTTTTTGATCGGCTTCCGCGAGAGCGAGGCCTCGCGCGCTGGTCGCGCCGTGGTTGAGATAGTGGCCGGTGTTGAACGTCCCGTTGTAGAACTCGATTTCCATGTTCATGTCGTAGCCGTCGGAGGTTGGGTAATAGCCTCCTTCGTGGAGCCAATATCCGGTGTCGTTTTGATGGTCGACGTCGATGGTCACGATCACGTAGGAGCGCCCGGCGCGTTGATTGCCCTGCCCGACTTGCGTGCGGCCGACGACGCTGGCGGAACGAAAGTAGGCGTAAAGATTTTCCTCGTCGTGGGTGAATTTGAATTCCAGCAAGTCGACGTCCGGATGGAATACGCTTTCGGGCGTATCATTGAGGCCATCGTGATCCGTGTCGTGCGTATCGCCAGCGGCGTCGGTATAGGACGGCACTTTCGCCCAATCACCGAATTGCCCGTCGATGGTGATGCGCTGAATCGGCGCGGCGCTTGCGGGCGCGTTACTAAGAACGAAGACGATCGCGCAGAGGCACTGAGTAACGCAGCGGAAATAGCGCGACATAAGACAAGGCTCGGCGTGGTCGGCGAGGAAAGCGAGGCTGGAGGCCAATCTAATTGCCTTTGGCGGAAAACGCCACACTCGGCGTGGCATTTCCAGCCGCAATTGAGCGAATTAGAGCCGGATGACCGATGAGGCCCAGGTGAGGCCGCCGCCGAAGGCGATGGTGATGATGTGATCGCCGGCGTGGATGAGGCCGGCGCGGCGGGCTTCGTCGAGGGCGATGGGTACGCTGGCGGCGGAGGTGTTACCGTAATGATCGAGGTTGACGAAGAATTTTTCCAGCGGCATTTCAAGCTTCCGGACGGCCGCTTCGATGATGCGCTGGTTTACTTGGTGCGGGATGACGAGCGCTACGTCTTCGCGCTGCAGACCGCAGGCTGTGAGAGCTTCCTCGACCAGTTCGACGAAGATCTTCGTCGCGAACTTGAACACGCGTTTGCCGTCCATGTGCAACGTGTGCAGCTGACGAGCGACCGTATCCGCGCTGGCTGGCTGGCGCGAGCCGCCAGCGGGGATGAGCATGGATTGCGTTTCTTCGCCCTCGGAGCGCATTGAGGTATGCAGCACTCCGGCGCCGTTCTCGCGCGCGGTCAGCACTGCGGCGCCCGCGCCGTCGCCGAAGAGGATGCAGGTGGCTCGATCCTGATAGTTCACCAGGCGGGAGAGCGTTTCAGCGCCGATCACCAGGATGTTCTTGTACATGCCCGACGCAATTAATCCGGCGGCAACATTCACGCCGTAGACGAACCCGCTGCAGGCCGCTTCCAGGTCGAACCCGCCGGCGCGTTTCGCGCCGATCGCGTGTTGCACCAGGCAGGCTGTGGCGGGGAAGACGTAGTCGGGCGTGATCGTGGCGACGATGATCAGTTCGATTTCGGCCGGGCTCATGCCCGCGTCTTCGCAGGCCCGGCGCGCGGCGATGATGGCCATCGTGCTGGTGGATTCTTCCGGCCCGGCGATGCGGCGTTCGCGGATGCCGGTCCGCTCCATGATCCAGGCGTCGGTCGTATCGACCATCCGCTCCAACTCGGCGTTCGAGAGGATGCGCTCGGGCAGGTAGGAACCGGTGCCCGCGATCGCCGCCTTGCGAATTGGTGTCATGATGCCTTGAGCCTGGCCGGTTCCGCGCGATCCGGCCCGCTTGGGAGCCGTCCGCGGTCGCCTCGGAGAGTGTTGCGCGTCCCCTCGTAGCGACGGTAGCGATTCTGCCGTGTATCACGATTATTCGTCGTTCGCGGCCGGCGATCTTAACTTAGATCGGCGATCGCGAATAGGACAAAGTGTCATGCTGGGAAGGCTGCGCAAAGATTGCCGAGTGGCCCGCGAAACACGCGAAACACGCGAAAAGGCGGCTTTAAGGCAATCGAAGGCCGAAATTGGGGTGCTGGGGGCGCTGTTACGTGTTGCGGTCGGCGAACTTTTGCGCAACGTCTATGCGGCGAATCAGTTCGGCATTTTCGCCCGACCTGTTTTTCGCGTGTTTCGCGGGCCGATTTGCCCCTCGGCAATTCGAGGGGTAGGGTTGATTGGCGGTCCGCGCAGACGGTACGGCGGCTGCTGACCCGGGACGGTCGCGAAGCAATCGGGCGCCGCGCCGCGTAGGGTCAGTTTTGTAACCTAGCAGGAGCAGGCAGTATGACCACGGTTCTCGACCAGCCGTCCATCAGTGCGGAAAGCAGCCAGTCGTTTGATCGCCGTAGCCACGATGTGGCCGCCGGATATCGGGGCGCCGAGCGGCGCCAGTTCTCCGATAGCCGCGACGATTTGACACCGGACGCCGCGGAGTTGGCCCAAGCCATCGACGATTACAAGTTGCGGCACCGCCGCCGCTTCATCAACTTCGAAGAGATGCTGCACGTGGTGCAATCGCTCGGCTATCGCAAATAGCGCCGTGCTCGATGAAGGAATACAAAAAGCGAGGCCCGCCATGAATGGCGGGCCTCGTTTTGTTTTTGCCGTTGCGGCTCGATTTCACAGACTTGCCCCGGGCCGTCGTAATGCCCGGGAACTTGAGACCTGCGGTCGGACCGGTGGCACGGTCGGGAGACCGTGCCACAACAAGGTTGGTGTTTCCTAGTGCAGGTTGCGGTACTCTTGGCTACCGAGGAGGCCGGCCTGGATTGATTCTTGCGATTGGCCGTTCTTCATCTGGTTGAGCCAGTACTGGACGCCGCCTTGTTCCGGGGTGCGGGTGAGGTAGTCGAAGTACCAATCGGAGATCATGTCCGAACGGTATTCGTCGCTGTAGACGAAGCCGAGGACGACGGTCTGGAGATTGACGCCGGCCTGGTGCAGTCGGTTGACGTGGTAGTCGACTTCGCTCTGTCCGGCCGTGCGACCGAGGATGTTCTGGTACATGGCGCCGACCCAGGCTTGATCGGTGCCGCCGGCCGTTTGATAGTACTCCGGCGAGCCGATGATGCCGGACTGCACGTGTTCGGGGCCGTTGAAGCGGTCCCAAATGCCGAGCCAGAATTCCAGGCCCGCGGCGTCCGGGGCGCGGCCGAGGTATTCGTCGTAGAGGTCGGCGATGACGTCGGCCTTGCGCTCGCGGCTTTCCAGCAAGTCTTCGGCGATATCGCGATGCGAGGCCTGGCCGGTGCTCAACTCGGCGGCGTTGCGATTCGCTTCGAAGGAGGACGGATCGCGTCCGAGGATTTGATCGTAAACGGCGTCGAACCAATCGGCATTCGAGCCGGCCCCCGGGGCCGCGGCTTGCGCGACCAGACCGGCGTTATTGACCGCTCCGGCCGGAGCGCCGATGACGACGCCCAAGGCCCCCAAGTTCGGCGGCACTGGCGTTGAGGAGAGCAGCAGCGACTTGGGCGGATTGATCAGGCCGCGTTCGCCGAAGTTGTTGTTGACGCCGGCAAAGTTGGCGGGCAGGACGATGTTCGAGAACACGTCGTTGGCGGTCG
>JAWXBP010000375.1 GCA_034440135.1 Planctomycetia bacterium | reverse complement strand
CTTCCAGCGCGAACACGCAATCGAACTGCCGCTTCAGTTCACTGAGATCCCGGTATTCATGCTCGCCCTGCGGGTCAATATCAAGCGATTCGTACACGATCCCCGGCCGCGCCGCACGCAGCTTATCGCCCATCGAACGATCCCCCGCGCCGATTTCCAGCACGGCCGCTCCATCCATGATCTCAGCCAACAGCACGTCCCGCACCCGACGCTCAATCGGCACGGAAAAAATCCCCCCAAACCTCGCGGCAATCCCGCGGCGACGACGGTATTGCGCGGACCAGGAGGGGAGGGACATGGTGGAGGAGTTTGAGGTTCTCGGGGGAGGGAGTAGGTGGAGGAGCAAGTAGGCGGAGTAGGTGAAGTAGTAAGTAGGTGAAGTAGATTGGGCCTCAACAAGCCACTCGATCTCCCCATCGCTTACTTATCACGGATCACTCCTCACTCATCACTTCCTGCCCCCCCTCCGTGCCCTCCGAGATCTCCGTGGTGAAAACCCGGCATCCCCGGCGGGGCTACAAACCCGGGGCGGTGGCATGGTAGCATGATAGCGTCTCAAACAGATCCCCTTTCGCCCGACAGGATGCCAGCGCGAAACCTCTATGACTAAACACATCTTCGTGACCGGCGGCGTGGTAAGTTCCCTCGGAAAAGGGCTGACGAGCGCCTCGATCGGCATGCTGCTGGAACGCCGCGGGCTGAGCGTGCGGATGCAGAAGCTCGATCCGTATATCAACGTCGATCCCGGCACGATGAGTCCCTACCAGCACGGCGAAGTTTACGTGCTGGACGACGGCAGCGAGACCGATCTCGACCTGGGGCATTATGAGCGGTTCACCAACAGCCCGCTGACGCGCGACTCGAATTACACGACGGGGCAGATTTACCTGTCGGTAATCAACAAAGAGCGGCGCGGCGAGTTCCTGGGCAAGACCGTACAGGTGATTCCGCACATCACCAACGAAATCAAGTCGGTGATCCACAAGCTGGCCGACGATCAGGTCGACGTGGTGATCACCGAGATCGGCGGCACCGTCGGCGATATCGAAAGCCAGCCGTTTCTGGAAGCGATTCGGCAGTTCTCGCTCGACGTGGGCAAGGAAAACTGCCTCTACATCCATTTGACGCTCGTGCCGTACCTCAAGGCGGCCGGCGAGCTTAAGACCAAGCCGACGCAGCATTCGGTCGGCCTGTTGCGACAGATCGGTATCGCGCCGGACGTGTTGATTTGCCGCACGGAGCGCTCGCTGAGCCACGAAGATCGCGAAAAAATCGCCCTCTTCTGCAACGTGCCCATCGAGGCCGTGATCGAGGAGAAGGACAAAGATTTCTCGATCTACGAGGTGCCGCTGAGCCTGGTGGACAATCGGCTTGACGAACTGATCGTGCGCCGCCTGGGCTTGAAGATGGGCCGCCTGGAACTGAACGATTGGCACGATTTGCTGCATCGGCTGCGCAACCCCGAGCACGAAATCAGCATCGCCGTCGTCGGTAAATACGCGGAGCACCGAGACGCGTACAAGTCGATTTACGAGGCGCTCGATCACGCCGGCGTGGCCAATACCGCGCAAATCCGCGTGCAGCGCATTCAGGCCGAGGAAGTCGAGCGTGAAAGTCCGGAGCGTTTGTTGGCCGGCTACGACGGCCTGCTGGTGCCCGGCGGTTTTGGCGAGCGCGGCATCGAAGGCAAGGTCGATTCCATTCGCTACGCCCGGGAGCGCGGGATCCCGTTCTTCGGCATCTGCCTCGGTATGCAATGCGCGGCGATCGAGTTTGCCCGGAATGTCGTCGGTTTGACCGGCGCGCACTCGACGGAATTCAATAAGGACGCGCCGCATCCGGTGATTTGCCTGCTCGATGAGCAGCGGAGCATCATCGACAAGGGGGGCACGATGCGGCTGGGCGCGCAGCCGGCGATGTTGCAGGCCGGTTCGCACGCGTCGAACAGCTATCGCGCCGAGCAAGTTCACGAGCGGCACCGTCACCGCTACGAGTTCAACAACGTCTATCGCCAGCAGTTTTCGGCCCATGGGATGAACTTCACCGGCCTCAGCCCCGACGGCGGATTGGTGGAAATCATCGAACTGCCGGATCACCCCTGGTTCCTGGCGGTGCAATTCCACCCGGAGTTCAAATCGAAACCGACGCAAGCACACCCGCTGTTCGCCGGGTTCATCGCGGCGGCGGTGGAGCGCCACACGCAACGGACCGATCGGGCGGCGGAGCGGCGGTAGGAGGATTCACCACGAAGACACGGAGGAGAGAGGACGTGATGAGTGATGAGTGATGAATCGAGAACGCGAGGTACAGGAATTCGGAAGCGATTGAGGGAATTGTCGGCGCTGGCGTCTCCCACTGAAAACTGAACACTGAAAACTTCAAACTCCCCCATGCCTGACGAAAAGCCCCGCATAATTGTTGATGAGGATTGGAAATCACAAGTTGAGTGCGAGAGAGAGCTGGCGCGCCATCAGGCCGAACAGCCACCGGCGCCGGCCGTGGAGCAGGAACAAGCGACCAGTTTCCCGCCGGCGAGCTTGGAACTGCTGGTGTCGATGTTCGCCACCGAAGCCCTGATGGCGATGGGGCAAATCCCGCATCCGGTTTCCGGTAAGCACGAAGCCTACTTGCCCCAGGCCAAGCACCTGATCGATCTGTTGCAGGTGCTGGAGGATAAGACGAAAGGGAACCGCACCGACGAAGAATCGAAAATGTTCGACCAGGTGCTGCACGAACTACGTTTGGCGTTCGTAGCGGTGCAGAAGCATCTCGAAACGTTGCCGAAGACAACTGCGTAGAGTGCGCCATGTCCTTTACGGTGCCCTATTCACGTCCGACGGCGCTTTCGGATCCTTATTTCGATCACAGCGAGGAAGTTTGCCAGCGCATCCTTGCCACACCGGACGGCGAGTTGGACTGGAGCGATTTTCAGGCAATTCTCGGGCCGTTTCTGCCGGCCGGGACCTACGAGGAAGCCGTCTATTTCTTGCCAATGGCGTTCGACTATTGCCTGTCGAACGAAAGAGATGGCATTGAAGTGATCACGTCAGTAATCTGGTTCAGCTCGCAATTTGCGGATCGACTGAAGCACGACCGCGTCGTCGATGCAGCACGAAACGCCATCACGGATATTTTATTGCAGGCGACTCGCAACTTTCGGGTGGTGCATCTGGATCGCGACGCGTGTGCGAAACAGGGCTGGGGATTGCAATATGAAGACATTGTGTTGCTCAGCCGACACGTTTGTTGCGCTGTCGAAGATCTGACCAGGTTTGCTCGACACTACGACCTGGCGGACTGGCTTGTGGGACGGCTGGCGTATCATCGAGATGATGTCGTCAGGGCGGCTTGGTTTCTCGAGCTCGCGCGAAAATTGCAAGACG
>JAWXBP010000374.1 GCA_034440135.1 Planctomycetia bacterium | reverse complement strand
GCCATCTCAACAGCCCTCCGTGGCAAAAACGAAACTCAGCGACATCGTCGCCGGTTACGCATTGCACGGAAACCCCAGTTTTGAGACAAGGCCTAGTGTTGGCGGCGTTTTCGGTATTTCAATCCTGCGGCCGCGAGCCCGACGGCGGCCAGCGCCCAGGTCGACGGTTCCGGCACGCCCAAGTTCGTATCAATGCCCAACGACGAACCGTTCATGTGGCGTTCCGCGAAGAACATCTGGAGGTCGTAGGATTCGCCCGGTGTTAGGCCCAGCGTGTCGAAATCAATGGCGCCCGTGGCTCCTGGATGCACTCCGCCCAGATCGAGCGCCAACTCGTTGTCGACGAAGATCCACAGATCGTCATCCGCGGCGACATTGAAATGAGAACCTGGGAAATAGATAAACGGCATACTGACAGCGACGGCGAAATGGTAGTTGTGCGGATTGCCTTCGTTGCCCAACAACATGTCGTCGATCGGGTAGAAGTCCGTCGGCGCAAAAGAATACGCGCCGGGGGACGACTGCAGCAGGTCGATCAAAAAGCCATCGCTCATGTTGGCCGGAGTGTCATGGAACCAATCATGGAAGTCCGTGGCATTCGTGACCGAGAGCGCCGTCGTGGCGGGATTGAACTCGGGTCGCAGATCATCGCCCAAGTCTGGCATGACGATGCCCGTCTCGATACCGCTGACGGCCGGCTCCATGTTCGGATGCGACGACGAGAGATCGTAAATCCGCCCGGTCAACGTGAGGTACGACATGCCGCCATGCGCCGTCGGGATCATGGAGAAGAACGCACAAATCACGACCGCCGAAAAGATTCGTTGCATCGCCGCTGTTCCAAGACAGGTGAACTAGCCGCCAAAGATGGCCCTAGTTCAACTCTGTTTCGCTCCGAACGCGCCTTCAAAAGAATTCAGGGCCGCGGACCCGAGATAGGCCGGAAGGGCGGATGGGCAAATCGATTTGCGCGAAGAAACCGCGCGCCAACCGAAAAAACGAGGGAACCGAAGATTCACCACAGAGGCACGGCGAACACGGAGACGGAGGATTTAACCGCGAAACACGCGAAATGATGCGAAAAACAGAGTTTGGAGCGCTTCAACATTGATTTGTATACTTAAGTTTCACAGCGACGTTTCGCGTCATTTCGCGTGTTTCGCGGTGCAATAACTCTCTTCCCTCCGTGGTGAAACCCAAATCTCGCCCGCTCTAGGTCGTGTTGACATTGATCTTGGTGATTTGGGTTAGGCCTTGCCATCCTGTTTATTCATGGAGGGTGGTGATGCGGCGGCACGACATCGGCGACGGCGATTGGGCGAAGATCGAGAAGCTGTTGCCTGGCAAAAAAGGCGATTCTGGTCGTACGGCGGTTTCAGCACGAAAATCCGCATCGCGGTCGACGCGCAAGGCCGTCCTGTTTCACTGCTACAAACCCTTGAGCGATGCTATCACGGACTCCTGCGCCACAATAGTCTAGCAGCACTTTCCGTCGGGCGGCGTCCGCGGCCTAGCCAGGCTTCGCCATCAGGAACGTGTCGATCGTGGCCACCGCGTCCGGCGTCAAGCGCCAATCCGCGGCCCCGACCAGCTCCTTGAGCTGACCAGGCCGTCGCGCGCCAACGATTGCGCCGGTTACGGCCGGGTGACGCAAGACCCAGGCGATCGCCACTTCGCCGGCAGTGCGCTCGTGCGGAGCGCCGATCTGTTTCAACAGCTCCACGAGTTCGAGGTTTCGCGTCAGCAGGGGTTCTTGATAGTTGTTGTTCTTCTCCCGTCGCCAATCGTCGGCGGGCATGGCGGCGATGCGTTCGCGGGTCATGGCGCCTGTCAGTAGTCCACTGGCCATCGGCGAGTAGGCGATGACGCCGATGTTGTTGGCGAGGCAATACGGCAAGATGCCGCCTTCGATCTCCCGCCGAATCATCGAGTACGGCGGTTGCAGCGAAGTGATCGGTCCGAATCGTGAAACCTGCGCCATTTGCTCCGCGCTGAAGTTCGACACGCCGATCCAGCGGACCTTGCCTTCCGTTTTCAATTTGACCATCGTCTCCCAGCCTTCGTCGATATCCACAATCGGTTCCGGCCAGTGCACCTGGTAGAGATCGATGACATCGACTTTCAATCGACGGAGACTGGCTTCGCATTCGGCGCGAATACTCGCGGCCTTCAAACTCTTGCCGAGCTGCCGTTGCTCGTTCCAGACCCGGGCGCACTTGGTAAACACGTACGGGCGGCTGGCGACGCCCGCCAACGCCTGGCCGACCACCTCCTCGGAGTGCCCGAGTCCGTAGACCGCGGCGGTGTCGATCCAATTGATGCCGAGATCGATCGCTTCACGAATCGTGGCGACGCTGTCGGCGTCGTCCTGGGCGCCCCAGGCGAAATCCCAGCCGCCGCCGCCGATCGCCCAGGCGCCGAAACCCATGGGCGTAATCTGCAAGTCCGAATTGCCAAGTTGTCGCGTTTGCATAGGGCGGCGCTCGATGATTGCTTCGCGGAGGATCGCCCACTTGATCGCGGGACGTGCGGGTTCTGGTCCCAACATTTTGGGAGATTGAAAGGGGACGTCAACGACTACTGGGCCAGAATCCGATCAATGCACGGAAGCTGGCAGACGCCGGGTGCATCGATTAAGCTGACGCCAACCTTCTCGGCCCACTTATTCGCAGGCGCTCCCATGAAATCTTGCTGTCTGGCAGTTGTGTTCGCCTTGGTCGGATCGATTCTCCACGCCGCGGACTTGCCTCGCAGCAATCCGGAGGCGCAGGGCGTTTCGTCGTCGGCGGTGCTGTCTTTTATCGAAGCGGCCGACAAGGTCGATTCGATGAACAGCTTCATGCTGGTGCGGCACGGACATGTGGTCGCCGAAGGATGGTGGACTCCGTATCGGGCGGAAGCGCGTCACTCGCTGTACTCGTTGAGCAAGAGCTTTACTTCCACTGCCGTTGGGATGGCGATCGCCGAGGGGAAGCTGAACGTCGATGACGACGTGCTGAAGTTCTTTCCAGACGATGCTCCGGATTCGCCCAGCGATAACTTGAAGGCGATGCGGGTCAGCGATTTGTTGCGCATGGCGACAGGGCAACAATCGGAACCGCCGCGCAAAAGTGACGAAGTTTGGACGAAGTCCTTTCTGGCGCATCCCGTGCCGTTCAAGCCGGGGACGCATTTTCTTTACAACACTTCGGCGACGTACATGCAGTCGGCGATTGTGCAACAAGCGACCGGGCAAACCGTGCTTGACTACTTGCGGCCGCGACTGTTCGAGCCGCTGGGCATTGAAGACCCAACGTGGGAGCTGAGCCCGCAGGGCGTTGCGACGGGCGGTTATGGCCTGAGCGTGCGGACGGAAGACATCGCGAAGTTCGGCGAGCTTTATTTGCGCAAGGGGAAATGGGGCGATCGGCAACTCGTGCCCGAGGCCTGGGTCGACGCGGCCACGGCGCGACAGACGTCGAACGGGAGCAGCCCCAATAGCGACTGGGATCAGGGCTACGGCTATCAATTCTGGCGTTGCCGGCACGGGGCATATCGCGGCGACGGGGCGTTTGGCCAATATTGCATTGTGCTGCCGGAGCAAGACGCGGTGATCGCCATCACGAGCGGCGTGCGCAACATGCAGGAAGTACTGAATCTGGTTTGGGACCATTTGCTGCCCTCAATGCACGCTTCAAGCCTGGCGGCCGACGAGCCGTCCGCCCAACAACTCCGCGACCGGCTGACTTCGCTGACGGTGCGTTTGCCGGAGAGTCAGGGCGAGCCGGCAAAGGTCGCGGGCAAGACGTTTGCGTTCCCGGCGAATGAGCGCAAGGTGGAAGCGATTTCGTTGGAACAAGGTTCGACGGACGGTCAAGATACGCTCGTGGTCCGAGTTGGCGGCGTGGAGCAACGCATTGCTTGCGGTCGCGGCACTTGGCACGATGGCGAAGTGGCCTGGGGCGGATTTCCGGCACAGCCAGCGGCGGCCGCCGGCGCTTGGAACGATGGGACCTTCACCGCGAAGCTGTGCTTCTACGAGACGCCGTTCATCGTGACGGTGAAGCTGGCGTTCGCGGGGGACGAAGTGACGATGAACTCTGAGACCAACGTTGGATTCGGTCCGACGAAGCAAGGGGAATTGGTGGGCAAGGTGCAGTGAACGCGGAACTTCTTCCGGTAGCGGCAAGACCGTCGCAAGACACGCTGGCCGGCAGGCAAGATGCAGTGGTACTTTGCGAATACTCCGAGTGCGGCTGAGCCGAACTGACTCGGCGATAAATTGGCGATTCGGGCCGTGTGAGAGGCACTGTCACGCGGGTGGCGCTACGGGTACGGGTCGCCGGCATAGACAAACGGGAACACGCGCTCGACTCCGCGAAAGAACAGTACCGACGTGACCACGAGCCACGTAAGTGTGAGCGCCCGGATCGTAATCTCTCCGACAGTCCCCCAGCGCGCGGCGAAGCGTTCCAGCGCGCGGGAAGCGATCACGGCCGGCGCCTGCAGAAGAAAGAACGCGGCCTGGCTGCCGTCGACGCGCGACGTGGCGATATCGAACGCGACTTCATGAAACGCCGCGCTGAAGGCGAATGTGGCGCAGATGCCCCGCACCGGATGACGCAACCCGCCGGAAGGCAGAAACACGTTGGCCGTAAGCCACGCTCGCACGCGCTGGTTGTAGCGATACCAAAACTCCGCCGGCGTGCGGGCTAGAAAAGCAAAGTTCACGATCGGCAGTGTATCGAACCCGGCGAGCCGCTCCAGTCCCAGCAAGGCTTGCGACAGAGACTCAATGGCGACGGTGAACAACGCCATTTTGATTACGTGATCGAGCCAGAAGTTCTCGCGAAGCAGTGGAATCGAGCGGCACGAGAGCGTCACCATCAGCATGGCCGCGAACAGTCCACAACCCATTGCAAAGCGTAACCATTCCTTCGACGACGAGACGCCGGACGCGCAGCGGCGCGCTCGCCAGTTAAATAACACGACCAGCGAAGGAAACGGATTCAAAAAGCGGTAGTAGGTTCCCCAACTCACGGATACGGCGTGTCGGCCGCGCACGCAACGCGCGAAGTCAGCCATGCGGAAGCTAGCGTCCGCGGCCAGAAATACGGCGAGCGCCCGCAATTGAATATGGGCTGGCGGAATAAGTAGGGGGCAACTCAGTAGGAGCGCCACAGCAAGCGCGAGGGCCGAAACCTGAACGCGACTTCGCCTGCTTAGCAGCGGAAAGGCCAGCGCCGCGACGGCGTACTGGGTCGCCAGCGCGAGCAAGAGCATGGCGATCGCGAAATTCGGCATCGATTACTGATTCCCCAGCTGATGTCCACCGATCGATGAGACGTTGATGATGTGTCCCGACTTGCGATCTCGCATCCCGGGCAGCACGGCCGCGATGCCATGCAACACGCCGCGAATGTTGACGTCGATCATTCGATTCCATTGGTCGATCTTGAGTTCGTGCAGTGGCGAGAACGGCATGACGCCCGCGTTGTTGATCAGGACATCCACACGACGATGCTTGGCCTTCGCAAAATCAACGAAGGCGCGCATGTTGCCGAGGTTGGCCACGTCGAGCGCCTGAAAATCAACCGTTCCGCCGGCAGCACGGATTTCGCCGGCGAGCTGTTCCCGTCGATCGGTGCGGCGCGCGCCGAGCACCACGAGCGCGCCACGTTAGCTTACCAGCGCGCTGAATAAGCTGCCGGGGGCTCCCACCGTTTGGAGCCATGACTGAGCGTTGTACACAAACTTGTACACACGGGCCTGGCTCGAATGGGCATTCTGGGGCATTTGCTGGCACGACGCCGGTGGAAGTCGATCCGCCGGAAGACGCCCCGGACGAGATGCCCAAAGCGTTGCGTGGCAACGATTTGTCGCTTGCTGTCGCGACCGGTCACGCGGAGTCAGAGAAGAGGCGCCGGTGGGAGTCGAACCCACGGTGGCGGATTTGCAATCCGCTGCCTTAGCCACTTGGCTACGGCGCCTTGTTGACCGTAACGTAGATACCGCTTGGTTTTACGTCAAGGTTGGCAATGTCCCACGGCCGGTGTGCGCCGGCGGCTTCGCTCGCTTTCCATTCTTACGGTCGAAAGGCGAGGTTCAAGCCCTCGTTTTCGGAACGCCACACGGTGACGGCCAGGAAGCGACGCCCCCGAATGGAGGGACATTCTGGCGGCTTTTGGCAGACACCGCAAGACGTCTGAATGCGGCGCTTGCCGGGCATTCGCGTATTGGCTGCTGCTGCTCGCTCGTCTTAATGGTCACAGTCCCGCGGTCGATCACGGCAGGATATTTTGTGCGCGAAACCTGGCAGCGAGCGGCATGGCGATGGCATTTCTACGCCGGGATGATGATTGGCCCGATTCTGTTTGTGGTCGCGGCAACCGGCGGCAGCTATGTGTTTCGCGAGGAGATTGAACGTCACTTCTCGGCGGATGTTTCGTATGTCGAGCCCGGCAGCCGACGGGTATCGTATGAAACGATGCTGACTGCGGCCACGAAGCAACTCGGCGGCGAACGGCGCCCGGCAAGAATCGAAATTAGCGCTGATCCAGAACGATCGGTCGGCGTGCTATTTTATGGCGACGGGGACGACTCGTTTCACCGCATTCACGTCGATCCCTATCGCGGGGAAGTGCTCGGAGAATCGTCGACGATTGAGTACTTCAACTTCGCGTTGCAAATCCATCGGGGCATTTTTGCAGGGCTACCAGGGCGGATGATCGCCGAGCTTTCGGCATCTTGGACCGTGATTCTGTCTGTCACCGGGGTTTTTCTCTGGTGGCCGTGCCGCTGGCAACGCGGGGCCGGCGTGATTTGGCCGCGCTGGTGGCTCGCGCCGTATGTTTTTTGGCGCGATTGTCATGCCATGTGCGGCGCGGCTGTGATGCCAATCGCCGTGACGATCGCCGGCACTGGGTTGCTCTACACGTTCGTTTGGGGCCAGGCGTTCAATCGCGCCGCGCAATACACGAATTCCTACACACTGTTCGTGGATAATCCGAAGTCCTCTCCGACTTCGGCGTCGCGGCGAATTGCGCTTGATGAAATTGTTGGGCGCGTGCGGGCGGAATATCCTGCGGCGAATTTTGGGATCGATTTGCCGCGAGCGACGGAGGAGAGCTATGTCGTCGGGATCACCGAAAGGCACGGACCCAACACCACCGCGATCCTGGTTTTCGACGCGTACAGCGGGAACGAGCTCGCGCGTCGTCGCCATGCCGACGCCCCGCCGTTGCAACGATGGAACAATTGGGCGTATCGTCTCCACACTGGTTCGGCGCTGGGCATGGTCTCGAAAATCGCCTGGTCTTGCACCTGCCTGGTGTTGATGGCGCTGCCCGTGACCGGCGCATGGATGTGGTGGCAGCGCCGGCCGCGCGGATCGCTAGGGTTGCCGCGTTCAAGGGACGGGAAACTTCCGCGCGGCGCGATCTTACTGATCGCCGCCTTTGGCCTGGTGTTGCCGATGTTCGGTCTCAGCGTGTTGGCAATTGCGCTTGTGCGAGGGTTTGCGCGTTTGATTCGCGGTCGTTAGTCGTGGGTGGCTGGGGTCGAATGTAGTCATTCGCCCCCAGGGTCGAGCGCGCTGGGGGCGAATGACTACATTCGACCCCAGCCACCCACGTCGTACTCAGTCGCGCTGAACGATTCAACTTCATTGAAGCGATCACGGCGGTATCGAATCAACACTGATCGGACCAGGAACGCCCAGGATGTACCACGAAGCACTTGACCATTTCCATTCGACTGCGGTTGATACTAAGTTTTTTCGCACCGGGTTGAGATGAATGTACTCAATCATGTTGAGAAGCGTATTGCTCTTAGTGATGTTCCGGTCATACCCTCCACCAGACTGCCAAAACAACCGTTCAATTCGGCTGCCACGCGTGCGAGTAATCCGCGGCACCCATTCCGGTGCATGCGTCACAATGTGCTCAATGCCCAGCACTCCGACTGGACGCTTGATCGCCTGCCGAATCGCGGCGACGGAATAGCTGAGATTCCGTGGTCGAATAATTAGGTGAACGTGATCTGGCATGAACACGTACGCCCAAACATCGAACGCGTGTTTCTCCCGAGCATCTTCAATGGCGTTCGCTAGCCATTCGCAAGTTCGATCGGAGGAGAGAAACGGGTAGCCGCGGTAACAAGAAAATGTTAGCTCGTGGGCATGCCCAGGCTCAGCGATATTTTGGCGGTGCATCTATAAGGCCAAAAAAGTCGCGGATGGCTGGGGTCGAATGTACTCGCTCGACCCCACCAGAGAAAGCATGAAACGGAAGCGTCGTTCAGCGTTTCCCATGCTCGGGCCATGACTGCATTCGCACTCAGGTCTAGCGCGCTGGGGGCGAGCGAGTACGCTCGACCCCAGCCACCCCCGCTTTCAAGTAACCCGGAAACCAAGCTGTGACGCAGCCTGCTAGTGTTTCGTCAGACCTTGATTTTGGGGTAGACCGATTTGAGTTTATAGCGGGCGTCGGTGATTTTCATGTGCCAGTCGACGCCGCGTT
>JAWXBP010000373.1 GCA_034440135.1 Planctomycetia bacterium | reverse complement strand
CCGCATGGCATCCGAGCCTCCAGGGTGCAATCGGAATTCCAATTCCGACCGCAAGTGTTTAACCTGAAGCAGACCGAATCGTCAACAGAGCCTAGTGCGTCGCGATGGGATGGCGCTCCCGGTAACCACGGGCGAAGCGCGCAAATACGTGCTCGAATTGAATGCGTCGCTCGTCCCCCACGGATCCCTGCATCACGACCAGTTGCTCTTTCGTGGCGACCACGCAGATGTAGGCGAGCAACGGAACGGCGTGGTGCGCATGTTGCGCCAGCGCTCGAATCTCCCAGCCGCTCAGCTCGCCGACTTGAACGGCCCGGCTGAAGCGCGGTTGGATCTCGCGCAGTCGCACGTTCGACGCGAGCAGACGTCCCGCCGCCTCCTGCAGCGTCGCAACAGGCGCCGGCGGCGCAAACGACAACGTCATACAGGCCGCGACGGGCGATGCCAGCGGCAGGCGGCCGTCTTCCGTGTAAATAGCCGAATCGCCTGCACAGCCGGCGTAAACGAGCTCCTTCACGGCGCTCTCGGGCATGTCGCTCGCTTCGTCGTTTGGATAACAGCGGACGCTGAGCACCGCTTGGCGCAGAGTCGCCGCCATCGACTCCGCATTGCGCTCCGGACAACTCGCGGTTACCAGCACGCTCGTGGTCTCGTTCCCGCTGATCGAGATCCACTTGTAAGTCCAGACCTCTCGGGCGAACTGCCTGGCAATCAGGAGCCGAGCCGGTCCGTCGGCCATGGAAACGCGTTCCTCTTCCAAGAGTTCCAGGCCACGCTCGCTCAGCGACTCGGCGGTCATGGTCGCGAGAATGGCCTCGCGCGGCGCCGTCAATTCCGTCACCGCGATGGCGCTGCCCGTGCTTGGCTGCTCGAAACCGCGAAACGACGCGGCGGCGAGAAACCCTTGCGGCTTGTCGATCGAGATCCGCATGGCGTCGGCGTCGCTGGGAGGAGTGTAGTTGCGTGTACGTCGCCGTGCGGCGTCGCAGTCTGATTCTGACCTTCGCGATGGGATGAAGGCAAGTGCCTGGCGCGCATTTTCGCTAGTCGTAAGCGGAGCGTTGGTTGCCTATAATCGCCGTCGGCATCGTCCCCTAGGTGGCAAACTCATGTCGAATCCCTTCGAGCCATTCCTGCAACAAAAGACCTGCCGGCATGGCCAGATGCTCTATAACATCCACGACCAGTACATCGGCCGGTCGCTGGATTTGTACGGCGAGTTTTCCGAGGGCGAAATCGACTTGTTCCGACAACTCGTGCGGGAGGGCGACGTGGCGCTCGACGTGGGCGCAAATATCGGGGCGCACACGGTGTTTCTTGCGCAACACGTGGGACCGCGCGGCTCGGTCTTCGCGTTCGAGCCTCAACGCGTCGTTTTCCAAACGCTCTGCGCCAACGTGGCACTCAATCAGCTTACGAACGTCGATTGCCGCCAGGCGGCGGTCGGCGCGACAGCCGGCGAAATCATCGTGCCGGAGATCGACTATCGCCGTTATGCGAACTTTGGCGGCCTGTCGCTCGACGGCTGGGAACAGGGGCGCCTCGTACCTGTCGTGGCGATCGATCAACTTCAATTGTCCAAATGCGAGTTCATCAAGGTCGACGTGGAAGGCATGGAAGTACAAGTCGTGCGAGGCGCCCGTGATACGCTGTCGCGCTTGAGGCCCCTGCTGTACGTGGAAAACGATCGAAGCGAGAAGTCGCGCGACTTGATTCAGCTGTTGCGAGATTGTGACTACGAGTTGTACTGGCATACGCCGCGAATGTTCAACGCGAACAATTTCTTCGGGAACGCGAACAATGAGTTCGGCGACATCGTTTCACATAACATGTTGTGCGTACATCGCGAGGTTCCCCACGACATTCAAGGCCTAAGATCGGTGGAACTACCTATATAGTGTTATACGATCAGAAGTTTTTTGGAAAATATCTTCGACGATTGTTGACAAGCTTTGCGCCGTCGATATTATCTCGCGTGGGGCCGGCAATTGCACGCGAACAGCGGAGGTGTGTGGATGCGACCGCCTCGTCGAATGGATTCGAAGGAATTCCGACTGGCGCTGGTCGCATTGAACACCTGCTTAGTGTTCGTCGTGCGAATTGCTGAAGTGTTTCTTGCCGCGCCGTTCTTGTCGCGGCAGCAATTCATGATGCGTTACGGAATGATGTCTTCGGCGCGCCGTCGCGCACATTTGCGGTGCCTTCCGGCGTTTTGCCGTCGAGTTGCCGCGCCTGTCAACTAGTTTGGTCGATCCGTCGGAACAGCCGCGTCGCGGCCGGGCTTTGTCATGGTCCGCAAGTCCGTGCGCCGATCCCTGCGCATCGAGCGCCGCAGCGCCCGGTTCCGATGCGCCTAGTTCCGATTCATTGGCGGAGGATGCTAAGCAATGTCTGCAAAACGCCGACACGCGCGCTTGTCGAGGCGATCTAAGACAGCCAACCGCACGATCACGAGCCTGCAAGGCACGCGCTGGACGGGAACTCTGCAGGCGCTTGAGCCCCGCGAGTTGCTGTCTGCGACCGACGACACGGAGACATTGAACATCGTGGCGGCTCCGAGCGCCTTCCGCGCCGGTGACATCTCTGTCAAAAGCGTTGGGTGGTCGGGACAAGAAGTTGGCCGCACGCTGCAACATTCGTCGGCCGGACTTGGCGCCAACGGCGACGGCGTCGCCGCGACGTTTGGTCCCGGCGAGTATTGGGCGTTCCAGGGTGAACGCGATGGCGTGCTGATGGGAATTCAGTTCGACAGCTTTTCCAAAGTTGATGGCGACGCGGCGCTGTTGACGGTGGGGGAACGCGAGACGTTCAAGATCACGGCGGACAGCTTGATCGACGGCTTTTGGCGAGCGCCCAAGTCGATTCCGTTCCGCGCCTTTGAAACCATGCGCCTCGACGCGCTGACGCCCTCAGCAAATGAGGACAATGCTGTCGGCGACGCGACGGCGGTTGACGCGCCCCAAGCGCGCTGGCGCGTCGCAGGTCTGGAGTTGCTGGGCGCCGACGAAGCGACGGTCGGCGGATTCGCCGACTTGGCGCCAGCCATCGTCGTCACGCCGACGCAGCGCGACGAGTACGGCCGTGAAACGCCGCAGCGTCCAGGATTTGTAGTTACCGGCGGCGACACCGAGACGTTTCTCGTCGATACGGAATATGACCCCGCAGGCCGACCAAAGGCGGTTATCGGCGTCGCCGAGGGCGCACGAATTCAATCGGCCGTCGAACACCGCTTGGAGTTGCAGTATTTCGATGGCGCCCAATGGCTGTATCCGCTAATTGCGACCGTTCGCGCGATCGATTCGTCCGCGTTGCCGCAACTGCAAGGACCTGGCATTCAGGAAGCCGCGGCTAGTACATCGGACTGGGGCACGACCTGGATGCAATTGCTGGCGCCCGGGCGACGCGACCTCGGGGATTCCACGGCGTGGGATCTGCCGCGCAGCGCGTTTGTGTCTGTTACGGGGCTGCGCGATATCTCGCTGCTGAAGGATCCGGTGTTGGGTGGCGTCGCCATCGACACGACCGGCGACAAGCCGGAAGCGGACGGCGCGCAGGGTAGCGGCGTCGTTTTTCAGACGTTGAGCATCGACGATGAGACGCCGGAAGATCCGCTCGTCATATCAGCTGATACGCGGGTCTACAGCGCGGCGGGAAGTACGGGCACGAATTTTTCCGGGCAAGATTACCTGGCGTCGTCGAACTGGACGACGTTAGTGCAGCAACAATCGTACCTCCAATTTACGTTGCCGGACTTTGGCGGCACGGTCGATACTGCGGAACTGGTGCTGTATCGCAACGGCGGCGCCGGCACGACTACCCAACGCGTCGAAATCGTCAGCACGACGCCGGTGAATATCGGCGCCTTGACGTGGAACAACTCCACGGGATTTGCGTTCGGCGCGAATTCGAAGACGTTCACATTTTCCACTTCGGAGACGGCCTTTACCATCGACGTCTCTGATTTCGTGCGCGCCGCGTCGATTCGCATCGGCGACATGAACGGCGACGGCGTGCGCGACATTTGGGATCAGGGGCCTTACACGCTTGCGCGCACCAACCTCCCTTTGTTCTCATCAACGTATCCGCTGGTCAATGCTGCGCGCATTGGCGATGTGAATCAGGATGGGTCATTCAACGTGTCGGACGACGCGCCCATGCAGGCGATGGCGAACGGCGCCCAGGCCTGGCCGTCGACGACGAATCCGCCGCTTACGTTGCGCGTGTCGACGCCCACGGCGTACGCCACCAATACGTCGGCCGTATATCACAGCAAAGAAAGCACGACTCCGGAGTTCCGTCCGAGGCTCAACGTCACGACCTCGACGCCGGAACTTGCCGCAACCCTGTTTGACGTGCAAGGGAACAATCTGCGGCTCCGTTACGACGTGGCCAATAGTTTCGTCGATCCGTTCACCGTGGGGATCTACGCCTCGCCGGACGGCGTGGCGCAGGGCAAGTTGTTACAAACGGTCCAAGTCACGGAGGTCAACCGCCGTGGCATTGGCGTGAATCAGGATCTGGTTGTTCCCGCCGCTTTCACGGATCTCCCCGAGGACTACTACCTGCTGGCGGTGATCGATCCGTATCGCGCCTTGGAGGACGTCAACCGCACGAACAATCGAATCGCGTTCGCGGGTGGCGTCTTCAGCGTGGGGGACGTGGTGCATGTGCAGGCCGGCACGGCCACCGCGAACGATTCGATTTCGATCGGAGTCTCCGGTGCGAATGTGAGCGTCACGTGGGGCGCCGCGAATTGGAGTTTCACCAGTGCGTCGGTCGCGGAAGTCCATGTGCGACCGCACTTAGGAAACGACACGGT
>JAWXBP010000372.1 GCA_034440135.1 Planctomycetia bacterium | reverse complement strand
GGGTTGATCTCCGGCCGCCGGAGGTGGCGGGGCATCGGGCGGCCCGCCTGGGCCTTCCGGACGCGGACCGCGTCCCTCGCCTCCGGAGCCGCCTGGTCCGCCAGGGCCACCCCGTCCGCCACGCCCACCGCCGCCGGCGCGCGGTTTCGGTTGATTTTCGGTTTCCGCCGTGGTGACGAAAATCTTGTCGCCCAGCACGATGGGCTGCGACCAAGCCACGCCCGGCAGGGTGATCTTCCAGGCGATGTTCTGATCCGCGCCCCATTTGTCCGGGAGCTTCGTCTCCGCGGTGAGGCCATTCGCATCCGGCCCGCGAAACTGCGGCCAATCGGCCTGAGCCGACGGCGTGAAAACTAAACAGCCAGCGGCAAAGGCCGCCACGGCGACTCGCATCAGCATGTCCTCTCGACAGGATTGATAAGACGCGCTCCGTCTCTGGCGATTCAACCCGCGGGCATTCCGGAAGTTCCGTTCAAGTTGCCGACGTGGAACGCATCGGGGAGAATGTATTGGTTCGAGTGGCGAATCACCCGGAATCGTTCGATGCAGTTCAACCTTCGCACGCTGATGTTGGCAACGGCCGCCGTAGCGGCCTGCGCGGCGGCGATTGCGCCTTTTTTCCGGCAACTGAGCGAGCTGACGCAGACACGGTTGGTAATCGTGCTCGGTTCGTTGGCAGTCACGAACTTGCTCGGCATTGCGGGGATCGTCGTGCTTGACACCAAGATGAGCCAGGTCGCGGGAAAATGTTTCGTTCAAGTCAAGTCGGGGCGTCGCGCGGCATGGACTATGTTTGCTGGATCGCTGTGCGTTGCGATGCTCCACGCTACGCTCGTCATCTGGCAAGTCAACTACAAGACGTCGAAGGGTTGCGGAATCTATGAAATCATCTACGACTGCTTTACTCCCCTTATATTGCTCACGTATTGGGTCCCAAACGCTGTGTTTATGTTTCGCGCGTCCTATCTGCGGTTCTGTGAGCACGGCCTGATTCATGGCGGGTTCACGCCGCGCAGCAAGATCAGCAACCCGCGTTGGGTGCGCGACAAGTTGCTGGTGACCTTACCCGGCCACTTCCAGCAGGAGTTCGCCGTCAGCCCTGCGGATCACGCGGCCGTGGATCTAGTGTTGGAGCGCTGGCGCGCTGCCGCCACAGATGACAAGCATCAGAACCATTTTGCACCTCGGCGCCTCGCAATGTTCGTCGCCGCGGTCCTCGCCGTGCCTTTGTTGTTCCTTATCGCCTGGTTCTTCGCCCCAGCGCCAACGAGGGCCGTACCGGTGTGGGCGCGTCCGCCCGTTGGAGCGACGCTTACCCCCGCCAACACTAGCCCGTAGCGCCAGCAGGGGCTGGTATGCGGAATTGATTCTCCCTGACTCTGCATGTCCCCGATGGAACTCATCACCAGCCTGCAAAACCCGCGTGTCAAACTGGCGGCGAAGCTGCACGATCGCCGCGCGCGCCGGCAACAAGGGCGGTTCTCGATCCATGGAGCCCGGGAACTGCGGCGCGCGCTAGAGGCCGGCGTGCGTCCCGAGGAAACGTTCATATGCCCGGCGCTCGCGGAGGGCCCGGAAGCCCAGACGGCGCTGCAGCTCCTGCGGCAATGCGGCGGTGCGCTGTATGAAGTAACGCCAGCGGTGTTCGAAAAGCTCAGCTACGGCGAGCGCGAGGACGGCATCGTCGCCGTCGTTGCGAGTTGGACGCCTTCGTTGGAGAAGTTGTCGTTGCCTGCTTCCCCTCTTATCGCGGTCTTGGAAGGCGTGGAAAAGCCGGGCAATGTCGGCGCGGTGCTGCGCAGCGCCGATGCGGCGGGCGTCTCCGCGCTGGTGATCGCTGATGGCGGGACCGATCTGTTCAATCCGAACACGATCCGCGCGAGCCTCGGGACCATCTTCTCGGTGCCCACCGCCACCGCCACCAGCGCCGAGACCCTCGCCTGGTTGCGGCGCAACAAGTTGCACATCTACGCCGCACGTGTGGACGGCGCTCAGGACTACACAACAGTCGCTTTTTCGCAGCCGTCGGCAATCGTCCTCGGCAGCGAAGCGGCCGGGCTGAGCGACGCCTGGCTGGCTGAGGACGTGATTCCCATCCGTCTCCCGATGCGCGGCCGCGCCGACAGCTTGAACGTCTCCGCCACGGCCGCGGTGCTCTTTTACGAAGCGCTCCGACAGAGAAACCTGTAGGAGGCGTCTAGCGCTTTGCCAATTCTAAGAATTAGGCTTGGGTGCCACTGGCGGCTTGTCCGCCAGTGCTGGAGTAGAGTCGACATTCAGCGTCCTCGCCGCACTGGCGGACAAGCCGCCAGTGGCACCCGCGCACCCGCAAATCAAGCGTTGACAATGCACTACGACTGCGGCGTCGGCGCCTTCGGCAACGGCTTGCCTTTGAGTTGGTAGACGTAAGCGAGAATCTCCGCAACGGCCGCGTAGAGCTTGTCGGGAATCGGGTGGTTGACCTCGACGTCCTTATAAAGCGCCTGCGCGAGTGGCTTCTTCTCGATGATCGGAATGCCGTGTTCCAGCGCGAGTTTACGAATGCGTTGTGCGAGGATGCCCGCCCCTTTCGCGACGACAACCGGCGCGAGCATCGTTTGATCGTCGTAACGCAGCGCCACGGCCAATTCGGTCGGGTTGGTGACGACTACGTCGGCCTTCGGCACCGTCTTGCTCAGTCGGTTCAACACGAGTTGCCGTTGCGCCGCGCGACGCCGGGAAAGGATCTGCGGATCGCCTTGCAGATTCTTCATTTCCTCGCGAACTTCCTGCGTGGTCATCATCAAGTCTTGTTCGTACTTCCAATACTGATAGGCGTAGTCGGCCACCGCCAGCATCAACAGCGCCGCGCCAATCTTCATCGACGTCCAGAACAGAATGTCGAACAGCAACGCGCCGATTTGCGGCAACGTTAGGAATGCCATCAAGAGCAAGTCTTCGTAGCGCCCCTGCAGGCTCCAGTACGCCACGGCCGCGACGATGATGATCTTGAAAATGCCGAACACCAACCGCACCACGCTGGCCATCGAGAACAACCGTCGAAACCCTTGGAGCGGATCAACGCGGCTAAAGTCGGGCATTAACTTGTCTGGCAGGAACAGAATTCCTCCCTGAAACAAACTGGTGACAATGCCGATCACCATGCCGGCCGCCAACAGCGGCAAGATCGCTCGGGCGAGCGGATTCAACTCGCCCATCCAGGTTTCATGCACGAAACCCGAGTCGGCGGTCAGCCACGCTGCGCCGCCGAATTGACGCTGCGCATAGTCGGCAAAGTAAGTGACCAGCCCGCCGCTCAGCGAGAACAATACCCAGAGCCCGCCGACCAGCAACACCGCGGACCCCAAATCCTGGCTGCGCGGAACCTGCCCCTCCTCGCGCGCCTGCTGGCGGCGATGCTGTGTAGCTTCCTGCGACTTATCACCGTCGGCGTCCATGAACCGTTTTCAGTGTTCAGTTTTCCGTGTTCCGTTTCATTCGCCCATTCCACGTAGCGCCTGGTACACCAACTCCATCACTTCCGGGAGTTCGTTTTCCACGAGCCAGGCTAAGGCGCTCATGCCGAGGGCCAAGAGGACGAACATCACTACGGCGTTGATGCCGAAGCCGAGGGCCATCAGGTTGAGCTGCGGCAATGTGCGGCCGACCAGGCCAAGCACGAGCGTCGCCAGTAAGAGCGCCGTCGTGGCCGGGGCCGCGGTGCGCACGCCCAGCGAAAAGCTCTGCATAATCAGTCGGACGACGGAGTCCACGACAGAATCAGTCACGGTCGCCGCGCCGGGCGGGAGCGACTGGAACGTATCGAGCAGTGCCGCGACGACTTGCTGATGCCCGCCGATCAGTAGAAACACCGCCAAGGCGAACATGTAGTAAAACTGCGAAACGATTGGCACGCTCATGTCGAAGCCGGGATTGAAGATATCGGCTGCCGAGATGCCGCCGGTCTGCGAGACGATCTGCCCGCCGATCTGCACGCCGGCGAACATCGTCATCACGCCGAGACCCAGCGTATAGCCGATCAGCAATTCGCCGCCGATCAGCAGCGACAGATCGATTAACGAACTAGGCGCCGTCACCAGCGCCGTCCATTGCGTCGGCAGGATTACCAGGCTCAAGGTGAAGGCCAGCAAGGCGCGAATCTGCGCCGGCACCTCGCGTGAACCAAACACCGGCGCTGCGAGCATCAACCCGCTCATCCGCGTCAACACCACGATAAACGCCAGAAACTGGTCGAGCGTAACGCCGAGTTGAGCGAAGGTGGGGGACACGGGGGAGGGGAGTAGGTGGAGTAGTAAGTAGGTGACGCGAGGCGCTTCTCACTTCAAGCTTCTCCGCAGCTCCCACTGAAAACTGAAAACTGAAAACTTCAAACTCTACCCCAGCCCGCCGGGAATTCCCTCGAACAGATTCCGCACATAATCCATCATCAGAGACATCATCCACGGCATCGCCAGCGTCATGGCGGCGATCATAGCCAGCAGCTTGGGGACGAACGCCACGGTTTGCTCTTGGATTTGCGTCAAGGCTTGCAGCAGCCCGATCATCAAGCCGACGAGCAGGCCGACCGCCAAAATCGGCGCGCTGACGAGCAGGCCGATCATCACGGCTTCGCGAGCGAGATCGGAAGCGGAGGAGGGGTCCATTTTAGTTTGAAGTGTTCAGTGTTCAGTTTTCAGTGACTGGGCGGATCGCATGTGGCCTTCGTCACGTGTACGGTTGAAAGCTTTCCAGCAACATCCCGACGATGAGGCGCCAGCCGTCGACCAGGACGAATAGCAGGAGCTTGAACGGCAGCGAGATCAACACCGGAGGCAGCATGAACATGCCCATCGAGATCATCACGCTGGAGACGACCATGTCGAGCACGAGGAACGGCAGGTAAATCTGGAAGCCGATCAGAAACGACGTTTTCAACTCGCTGAGCATGAACGCCGGCAGCAACGCGCGGAGCGGCACGTCGTCGTAGGTCTTGTACAGCATGTCGAGCGGCACGTCTTCCAGCTTCTCGTAGCCCTGCGGCAACACCGCGTCCGCGGGCGGCGGGATGTATTCCAGAAAGAGATAGATGTCGTCTGTGTTGCCCGTGCGCTCGATCTGCGCTTCCATGAATTCGCGAATCGGCCGCAGCCCGCGCTCTTCCGCTTCTTCGAGCGAGATTTCGTGATTCGTATACGGCGTGATCGCCTCGGTCCGCACGCGATCCCAGACCGGCATCATGATCAGAAAGGTCATGAACAGCGTCATCGCCGTGATCACCTGGCTGGGCGGCAATTGGCCGGTGCCAAGGGCCTGACGCAAGAGCCCCAGCACAACGACGATCCGTACGAACGACGTCGTCATCAGCAGCAGTGCCGGGGCGATGCTCAGCACCGTCAACAGTAGCATGACCTGCAACGTGCCGGAAACGCCTTCAGGGCTGGTCCAATTCTCCGGTCCGCCAAGTAATCCGCTGCCCGCGAGTCCGCCGATCGACTGCGGGCCGTTGGCCGTAATCGGTTGTTGCGCCATCACCGGAAACGTTAGCAAACCGAGCAACAATGCCGGCATCAACAACCAGCGCAGGGCGCCGCGCGGCATCTTTCGTTGCAGTACCAGCACGTGCTGGTGCGATGTCTCCGTATTCAACGCGGCGTCGTCGCCACGTTCCAGCGGGGAAACGCGTTCGAGCGCCGCGTCGCCGTCGGCAGCCGTATCGACGGTGGAGGCGTTTTGGCGATCAAGCACGCGATCGCTCCTTGCCAAGTTGTTGGAAGACGTCACGGAAAGCGGCCGTCGCGCTGGTGGGATTCTGCTGCGCGCAGATGCCGAGCAAGCGGTCCACTTCGAGCGGTTCGGTGATTTCGGTCAAGGTCTCTGCGCCGCCCGGCGTGATGTTCACCAGCAGCAACTTGTTGCCGCAGCGCACCAGGTGGGCGAATTGTTTACCGGCCAACTGCGTGCGACCCAGCACTTGCACGACGTCGCTCGGCAACATGCCGGCACTTTTCGGGAGACTGCGCTTCAGCAGCCAAGCCGCCGTGAGAAACAACCCGAGCACAAGGCTCAAGCTGGCCGCCACGGTCTTGAGATCCGGCATGCCGGATTGGAGCGCGTCGCCCGACGTCAACGCGTCGGCCGGGTTCGTCGCGCCGGCGTGCTGCCTACGCGAATCACTGAGCGGACGCAGGGCCCGCGGGCTATGCGCGGCGGCCTGCTCAACTTGCTCAAGCGCCGGAGACGCGGGTGCATCGTCAGCAGGCGCGTATCCAGTGCACGGCGAACTGGCCGCAAGAATAATCAAGAGCGCGACAAAGCGCGGCAGCATCCGTTCGGGTCGCATCATGCGCAACGGTCCACTGGAATCCATTCCGGGGCCCGCCAATTCTCTGGTCGGGCGGAGGATCATACCCCGACCGCTCAATGGCGTCGAGAGAAGCGACGCCCATGATCCGAAGGTATGTTTCCAACTTATGCAGTTCGCCTAGCTCAACGCTGTGAGCCAGACTGCACCCAGGATTCCCACTGGTAGGTGCGGTCCCAGATTTGGCCGTTCACGCGGATCATGCTGTAGTTGTTCCGATAGCTGCCGCGGATGTATTCCCCCTGCGGCCGCGTATAGACCGGCCCACGGTGGGCGGCGTACGTGCCGATCTGCACGGGGATGGCCGGATCGTGCGTGTAATACGAGCGGCGGAAGACCCAGCTATTCTGGGCCGGCTGCGGCGGGCAAGGATTCGACGGCCCGCAGGGCAAATCCGCTGCGAAGGCCGGAAAAGCGGCGCCCAGGAGCAATAACGAAGCGAAAAGTCCGCGGAGCAAGCGATTCACGGTGGCCGTCTCGAAGAGGAGAAAGGATTGCCTCCTCAAAAAGCACCCCGCATGCCAACGGCGTTTTAGCCCCGGTCGATGGGCTGTAAGCACCTTTCTCTCAGCGACTTAGGGCCGTCGCTCTGAGAATGCCGTCTGTCGAAATGTCGCGTCGACGCAACCGTTGCGTGGCGAGAATGCCACGCGTTGCCCGGGTTGAACATCAAGGTTGGACCGGGACCTGTTCTTTGTGGACGACGATCAATTCCTGCTTTTCCGGGTCAAATTCGTACCAGAACGTGTCGTCCTCCAACTCTGGCAGCGGAATGTCCTTGATCGCTTCCATTCCTTCCTCGCTCGTCCTGGGCTTGTAACCCTTGGTCGATTCGAAGAACTGCAAGGCCTGTTTCGCCTGGCCGAGGGCGACGGTTTCCCGAACGCCGAAGTAGTTCGTGAACAACACACGGGTGTAGCTCCAGGTGTAGTCGGCCCCTTTTTGCCCCGGGGCGTTGATGCCTAGCACTTGCTCGGCGGAGTCGCGAATAACGACCTCCTGCATGGCCGGCGGCGGCACGGCGGCCGGGCCGGGGGGCGGTGGCGGCGGGGCCGTGGACTTGACGATTGGCGCGACAGCCGACGGCGCGGTTGCCGGCGCGTCGCAACCAGCGAACGCCACGGATGAGGCGACCGTTAGCAGTGTGATCAAGCGCATAACGTGCTCTCCACTTTTGATCCGCTTTGAATCCGCCACGAGAGAATTGCCGCACTAACTCACGTCCGGCAATGTCCAGCTCCAGGAGGCCATTGGACCGAGAAGCTCGCGATTGGTCAAATTGAAATCGAGTGGCGTCAGTGTCACGTGCCCCTTGCGCAAGGCAATCAGGTCGGTTTCCGGGCCGCTCAGGTCGCTCGGCGGATCGCCGGCCATCCAGTAATAGTTCCGGCCGCGCGGGTCTTTGCGGCGTTCATAGCGCTCGCCGTATTGCGCAACCCCCATCGGCACGACTCGCAGCTCGGCGCCGCCATCCAGCGCCGCGGTGGGAATATTGATGTTGTAAAGATGCGAGGCCGTCCCCTGGTGCGAGCGAATCTGCTCGATGATCGACCGGGCCAGTTTGGCCGCTTTGTCGAACTGGGCGTGCTCGTCGTATTCCAGCGAAACCGCCACGCTGGTGATGCCGAAAAACGCCCCTTCAATGGCCGCCGCCACGGTGCCGGAATAGAGGACGTTGATCCCCGCGTTTAGCCCGCCGTTGATGCCGCTGACGACGATATCCGGCCGGCGCGGGCAGAACTCGAAGATGCCGATCTTCACCGAATCGGCCGGGCTCCCCTCCACTGCCCAGCCTCGCCGACGGTCGCCGTCGAAAACTTCCTTGACAATCAGCGGCTGCAAAAACGTGATGGAATGCCCGACGCCGCTTTGTTCGGTGGCCGGGGCGCAGAGGATCACGTCCCCCATCTGGCTCAATTCGCGCTCTAAAGCCGCGATGCCCGGGGCATAGATGCCGTCGTCGTTGGTGAGGAGGATAAGCACGTTCACGGTTCTCGGATCGAAACGAAGTTCGCTGCCGGCGGCGGCGAAGTATCCGGCATGATACCGGGTCGATCCCGAGAGCTTCAACGAGGTGCACCACCAGGGATGGCCGGTAAGAGACGTCAATTGATCGTGATGCACGTTTCCAAGGTGACGGGCAAACTAGCCTGGCCGCGCACCACGATAACGGGCACCGGTTGCCGATCGGCGTAATAGAGCGATTCCCAGCCATCGGGGCGCGGATCGATCTGGCCTGTAACCAGTTCAAGTGTCGTGCCCGCCGGTAGCGCGCCGATTTCAATCACGACGTCGCCGCTATACTGCGCGAGGCGAAACGTGTTGCCGGTCTGGCGCCATTCGCCGGGGCAAAGTCGCCAGCGCAATGCGATGTGATGTTCCCCATTTCCGGAGAGTTCGTCGCGCACTTCGTACTGATCGCCCTGACGGTGAATGCTCCTTCGGTTTGTGACCGGCGGCTTGAGTCGTCGGTAGCCGTGGTGTTCGGCCACGAAGCGTACTTCGTCACCGGGAAGTTGTTCGTACCGAAGCACTTTCGCCTCAGTCCAGCGTAGCCAAAGAAAACGCGGGCCGCGGATCATTTGATCCTGGCCGTCGATCTCGATTGTGTTATGCGCCGCGGTCGACTCGAAGTAGTGCTTCCACGGCGGTGCGCCGTTGTAGTGGTAACTGCCGCCGTCGCGGAGAATGTTTTCGCCGTCGGACCAGAGATCGAAGTGCAGCATGTCCGCCTGGTGCGGACGATCGACGTATTGATGCGCGCGGATCAGGCACCAACTGCGCGGTCCGGCGAGTGTGTAGTAGCCGCCGGTCGTCGCGGCGAAATGCGGCGTGCGCCGCTTTGCGTTGACCGGCGCGCCCGCCGCCGCGGGACCGAACAGCCAGAGCATCTTTTCATCCCATGGTCCCGGCGAGAACGCGCGCTTGCCGTGCAACAGAAAATGCGCCGCCTGCGCGACGGGGCGGAAATCCAAGTAATCGCAACAACTGAGCGGCAACACCTGCGCGCCGTCGTTGGGACCGTAATTCGGCACGCGCCCGGTGCTCGGGTCGATCATTTCCAGCAGCCAATCCGTGGCGCGCGCCACCGGCTCTGCGATCTGTTCCAGCGGCTCGTCGTGTAGTTGCCCGATCCGCATGGCCCACAGGCAATCGTCGAGCATCACGCGGTGGTAGTTCAAGCTGTGCTGAACGTACGAACCGTCGTCGTAGACCTGCCGCTGCATTTCGGCAAGCATCACCTGGCATCCCTGCTCGCGCCATTTGTCCGCTGCGCGCAACTCAGGGAACATGTGCCCCAGCGTCCAAAGCGCCGCCGCTTCGCTGAGCGCATGGTTGTTTTTCTGACTCCGGGCGTAGTCGATATTGAACGACACCTGTCGCCCGGTGTACCACGCCAGTTCGGTGAGGCGATGCAACTGCGGCGCCGACGTGGCCGGACTGTCCAACATGGCGCAGGCCGCGAACAACCAGGCCATCAAGCGAAACGACGCCTCTTGGCTGCAACTCCAATTGACCGACAGGCCGTAGGGATTCTGCTCGTCCCAGGCGTCGAAGTGCAGCCAAAACAACTCCGCGGCCGGAGAGTCCGGCTGGGCCACATGTTCGCGCGCCAGCGCGTACGCGACGGAGAATCGCGAAGCTTCCCAGACGCACTTGATGTCCTGCCGGCGCGGATCGAGTTGATCAATCGCGGACGCCGGCACGCCTGACGGCCATTCGACATCGTGAATCGGATCGTAGTGAAATCGCGCCGGCCAACCGAGCCGATGATAGCGATGGCCGAAGTATTGGATCTCCCCTTCCGCGAGGCGTTCCACTTGATGGGTGACTTGCTTTTTCCAGAGCGACGCGTCGATCGTGGAATTCAGTATTGCCCGCATCGTTGCGGCGCGATCGGGATCAATGAAGAATCGCCGCGCCCGTTGCCGCCAATGTTGCGGTGCATCTTCGGCGCGATAACCGTCGACGAACTGCCGTCGACGCACTTCCAGGGGCGCCTCCCCGGGCGGCAATGCGCGCCGTTCCATGCCCAACTTGCGCTGCGCCAAGAACCAGGCGCGGCGCGAAAGATTGTCCCACCCCACACCCCGGGCCGTCCAATACCAGCGCAGGAATGGGTTCATGGAACGAGTTGCCGAGGTCTGAAGCAGCCGGGACCGACCGATAAAGGAAAGCGGTGCATGCCAGGGATATCGACCAATCAAGTGCGCGAAATTTGTGGCGGACGAAAAATCACAGCCCCAACGGGGCGACAGATAATAGCCAGGGGTGATAACCCCTGGAATCTTATTCGATACGAAATTTGAGCCCCAAAGGGGCGACACATTGCGTCATCCATTGATGTGCCACCCCCTTGGGGTTCGTATAGCTAAACTGTTCCCCTGTCCAGCCCCTTCGGGGCTATTTGTGTTCCCGCTTTGGGGAATGACGGAGCGCGGATGCGCGCTGGTGAACTCACCATCCGGTAGCGCACAACAATAGACCTGCGAAAAACAATCCTACCACGCGCTACATATGTTCGGCGGCCAGCCAGCCGGTGCTGAAGGCGGCCTGGAAGTTATAGCCGCCGATCGGCCCGTCCAGGTCGAGCACCTCGCCCGCCAGGTACAAGCCCGGCACCCGCTTACTCTCCATGCTACGCGAGTCGACCTCGCTGAGTGCGACGCCGCCAGCGGTGACTTCCGCTTTCCCGAACCCGCGCGTGCCGGTTACGCCGATCTGGCACCGTTTATGCCACTGCACCCAGGTTGCACGGTGGGCCTTGCTCAGTTCCGCGGCCTTGGTGTTCGGGTCGACGCCAGCCAACCGCAGCAACTGCTCCGTCAGGCGTTTCGGCAGATCCCCCAGCGCGATACCCCCAACTTGCCGCTTGCCCGACGCGCGCAGCTCTTGTTCCAGCAGTTCGGCGACGGCCGGCTCCTTGAGCGCCGGCAAAAAGTCGCATTCCAAGTGCAGCTTGTTCGGCTGTGCATGGCCGCTGATCGCCCGGCTGACATCCAGCGCCACCGGCCCCGAGAGGCCGAAATGCGTGAACAGAAGCGACCCTCGCCGCTCCGCCAACACGGTCGGTTTGCCGCCGTTCGTCGATGGATCGATCACTTTAAGATACGTGTCCGGAATCGTGACGCCGGAAAGTTCCTTCACCCAAGGGGCGTCCACTGTGATCGGCGTGAGCGACGGTCGCGGCGGGATAATCGTGTGCCCCAGTTCCGCCAGCCACGCGTAAGCGTCGCCGGTCGTACCCGAACCTGGGTACGACTTCCCGCCAGTGGTGACCAGCAACTTTTCGGCCTCGACGACACGGCGATTTGTCTCGATCAGAAAATGTCCCTCGCCTCGCGCGATCGTGACGACCGGCTCTTCAGTGAACAACGCCGCGCCGCTCCGCTGCAATCGCGCCAGGAGCGCGTCCAACACATCCGACGCGCGATCGCTGACCGGAAACACTTTTCCGCCGGGCTCCACTTTGAGTGGCACGTCTTCCGCCTCGAACAGCGCGCGTAGTTCGTGCGGCCCTAGCGCGGCGAGCGCCGAGTGCAAAAACCTTCCCGGCGCGCCATAAGCGGCGACAATCCCGCGCACATCTGTATCGTGCGTCACATTGCAGCGCGTCCCGCCGGACATCAATATCTTCACGCCCGGCCGGCGATTCTTCTCGAACAGCCACACGCGCCGTCCACGTTCGCCCGCGCGCGCCGCGGCCAACAACCCCGCCGCCCCGGCGCCAATGATGGCCACTTCGCAGTCCATGTGGATCGAAGACTAACCTGTTTGAACCGCGGAGGCGCTGAGACGCGGAGAGGGAGAGGATTTTAACCGCGAAATACGCGAAATGACGCGAAAGGGGGAGAGGGGCAGAATTGCGTTCAGCGAGAGGCCGTGAATTGGTTTTTTTCGCGCTATATCGCGTGTTTCGCGGTGTATTCCTCTGCGTCTCTGCGGTTCAAGCGGATTGTGCTTGTTTCGACTCCTGGAGAGCGTCGCGGAGGCGGTTGAGGAATTCGTCGCAGACCGCTTCGTCGTGCGCGAGTGAAATGTAGAGCTTCGTCCCGAGCGGATTGAGGAACACGCCGCGGGCGAAGAGTGCGAGCATCAGTGCGCGGCCCGACGTGGAATCGCCGCGCCAGATGTCGCGCGAACTGGCGAGTGGGCCGGTGGCAAAGGCGATTTGCGCCAGCGGCCCGTCGCCGATGACTTGCGCCGGAACGTTTAGCTCGCGCAACACGTTGGTGATGCCATCTCGGAGGTACGCGCCAAGCGCGTGCAGTCGCGGATAGACGTTCGCGCCGCGGAGGATTTCCAGCGTAGCTAATGCCGCCGCGGATGAAATCGGGTTGCCGCCCAGCGTCGAGGCCGTCCAGACGTACTTGTCGCGATTGAGACGACTTTCGGCCACCAGTTCCATGATGTCGAGCCGGCCGCCAAAGGCGCCGATCGAATAGCCGCCCCCGACCGCCTTGCCGTAGGCGACGAGATCGGGCACGACGCCGTAGTATTCCTGTGCGCCGGCGTACGCCATCCGGAAGCCCGTCACAACTTCGTCGAAGATCAGCAGCACGCCATGCTCGTCGCAGAGCTTTCGCAGACCCGCCAAGAAGCCGGTCTGCGGCGGCAGGCAACGGTGCAACGGTTCCACGATCACGGCCGCCAATTCCTTGGCATTCTCGGCGAGAATGCGCCCGGTGGTGGCAAGGTCGTTAAACGGCGCCACGAGCACGTGCGGCTCGACGAGCGCGGCAATGCCGTCGCCCAACGGTTCCGGTTGCGGCCAATCTTTCAGCTTCGCGCCGAAGAGGCTCGTCACGCCGATCTCGTTCGCGCCATGGTAGGCCCCTTCGAACTTGAGAATCTTCATCCGCCCGCTGGCCGCGCGCGCCAGACGCTGGCAGTACATCGTCGCCTCGGTGCCCGAAGCGCAAAATCGCACGCGATCGCAGGCCGGGCTGAGCCGTACCAACTCCTCGGCCAAACGCAGCGAGTTTTCCGTCACATAGGCGAAGTTGCTTCCCAGCGGCGCTTGCCGCACCACCGCGGCCGTGATTCGCGGATCGGCATGGCCGACCAACACGGAGCCCCAGCCCAACGAGAAATCGAGGAACTCACGTCCCTCGGTGTCCCACAGTCGGCAACCCGCGCCGTGCGCGATGACGATGCTCAACTCGCGCGGGAGATTGAATTCGCCATTCGATCCGGCGGGAAAGACGCTCCAGGATCGCGCGGAGGCGCTCGCTTCGAGCGGAGTGATATCGCGACCAGTCGCCAGACTCGACATGCGGTTTACCCCAGGATGCGTACGGAACACCAACCATCGCGTCGCCGCCGCCGTTTGACGTGATCAGGGCAGAATAACACGCACATCGTGCCCCGCGAAAGTGGCACAAGTCGTAGCGCCTTCGTTACTTCAGGCGGAAAATTGGCCGCTGGGCACGCCCTCAGGGATTCAGCCTAATAGGAGATGATTGGTCCCTGAATGACACTTTTCGACTCAGCTTCGGAGCCCGCCCAGATGTCGACCGCTGCCACGCTCAATACCGCCAAATCCGAGGCTTTCGCCCAGTCGCTGGTCGAGGTCATGAACCATTCCGGGTTGGCGCTGATGCTCTCGCTGGGGCATCGCACCGGGCTGTTTGACGTCTTGGCGCGGCTGGAGCGAGCAAGCTGTCCGGCGATCGCTGAGGCGGCCGAATTGAGCGAGCGGTATGTTCGCGAGTGGCTGGGGGCGATGGTCACCGGCGGCGTGGTGGAGTTCTCCGCCGAGGACCAAACGTATCACTTGCCGGCGGAGCACGCGGCGTGGCTGACTCGCGCGGCGGTTCCGAACAATATGGCGGCGAGCATGCAGTGGTTCGCCGTGCTGGGGGGCGTCGAGGATCTGGTGTGCGACGCCTTTCGCCATGGTCGCGGCGTGCCGTATTCGGCCTACAATCGCTTTCACGAAGTCATGGCCGAGGAAAGCGCGCAGACCGTCGTGGCGGGGTTACGGGATCATATCCTGCCGTTGGCTAACGGACTGATGGAACAGCTCGAAACCGGCATCGAAGTCATGGACGTCGGCTGCGGCGTCGGCCGGGCAATGAATTATCTCGCCTCCCATTTTCCCAACAGCCGCTTCCTGGGCCGCGATTTTTCGCCAGAAGCCATCGAACAAGCGCGCCGCCAGGCCAGTGCCATGGGCGTAACGAACGTGCAATTCGAAGCCGTCGACGCGGCGGAGATGAACGACAGCGCGCGGTTCGACCTGATCACTGCCTTCGATGCCATCCACGATCAGGTGCGCCCGCAACGCGTGCTGGATCACATTCATCGCGCGCTCAAACCGTCCGGCGTGCTCCTGATGCAAGACATCGCTGGGTCCGGACATGCCCATACCGACGGCCGCTATCCGCTGGCGACCTTGGGCTATGCCATCTCCTGCATGCACTGCATGTCCGTCTCGCTGGCAGGCGGCGGCCCCGGCCTGGGCGCCATGTGGGGCAAGCAAAAGGCCCTGGAGATGCTCGGCAAAGCTGGCTTCGCGAATGTCCGCGTTGAGTCGCTCGGACACGACATGCTGAACTACTACTACGTCTGCACGCCGTAAGGAGGAATGTCGAATGTCGAAATCCGAATGTCGAAAGAAATCCGAATGCTTAAATGACGAATGGTGAGCGGATGCCGCATTCAGTCATTCGACATTCGGATTTAATTCGACATTCGAGCTTCGACTTTGGGATTTCACTCCTTAACCTTTCAGCCTCAGATAGCACTTCTGCACCTCGCCAACGCAGCTTCGGCCGTCGACCGCCGCGGTGAGGCAATGGGCTTCGGCGGTCTGGGCGCGGGCGACGATGGCCTTTGTCCGCGCGACGCCTCCTTCCGCCAAGTCCGCTTCGATATCGTCGAGCGAGAACCCGAAACAGCCGCACAGCGGCGCGGAAGGGTGCTTGGGGTAGATGGGCCGCTCGATCTCGTCGACCGTCACGACGCGGTCGAACTGGTCGAAGTAGACCACCTCACAACGGGGGTAAGGGCAGAAGCTTGCCCTGTCCGGAAGGGTCCTTCTGGCCGCCGGAGAGAGCCAAGCTTCTAGCGTTTCGCTGCCGACGCAGGTCCCGGCCGAGCCGCAGCGGGGACAATGCGCTGACGCCGTATCGTCAGTTTCGCGGACGAACGCTTTGTTCATCCCTCGATCATAAGTCCTACCGGGGGCACGAGTAAACCATTGCGGCGGATTCCCGCAGCGCGACGCGTTAAGCCCAGGGAAGGCCCTTGGAGACTTTTCCCATGATGAAGTCTTGGGCGGCCTTCCCTGGGCTTGGGGAAGACGTTCGCCAGGTAAGAAAAAAGCGATCAAAATCAGGACAATCGCTTTTTCCTTTTCGACCTGCGTAATTGACAGTAGGCTAACTATGAGGCAAGTTGCTGGTGCAGCGAGGGGGACCATCAGAACGCGTGTCAAACGGGCGGGTGGCCCGTGGCGGGCGGGTTCCTCTGCTCTCGCGATTGTTGGGCGGAACTCTCTCGGGCGGCGTATGTGGGCCACGCCATCCGGTTCGAGCCGCGGACGTTTACACACCTAGATATTCCTCGACGGCCGAATCCCTAGAAGGATTGCACCCACGATGAAGCTCGGAGGCACGAGGCGAGGCTTCGGCGCGGTTCCGCGCGCGCGACGCCGGCGAATTCGATTCGAGTCGCTGGAAGTCCGGGCGATGATGGACGCGGATGCGCCCTTCGTCAGCGGACTCTTCCTTGCTGGCGATCCGCATGAAGTGATGACCGGCGATCGCCTGGTGAATTCACCAGGGCAGTTGACGCTGGCGTTTTCAGAAGCCATGTCGGAAGTCGATGGAGCAACGGGCGCGGGCAGCGTGCTGAATCCCGCTAACTATCGACTGACGCTCTTCGGCGCGGACTACAGCGCGACCATCTCGGAAGTCGCGTATGGCTTCAATGCCATCACCAACCACCACGAGGCGACGCTGCACTTCGCCGCGCCGCTTCCCAGCGGCGTCTATGCATTGAGCAGTCTCGAGACATTGCAAGATGTGCCCGGGAACGGCCTCGACGGCGATTTGGACGGCATCGCTGGCGGCGACCACACGATCAACTTCGAAATCGCGCGGATTGTGACGGACGGCGGCGAGACCCAAGTCAACACCACGACCAGCGGCGACCAGACCTTCACCATCGGCGCGCCGGGTACGATCGCCTCGGACGACGCGGGCAATTACGTCATCACCTGGGCCGGTCATGCTCAAGACGGCGACGGTTGGGGCATTTTCGCGCTGCGATTCACCGCTGGCGGCGAACAGGTTGGCGATGAGT